>JAQXDG010000038.1 GCA_029251505.1 Glaciecola sp.
AATAAAGCATCGTGAGCAGCTAATAGTTGCTCTCGATTTTCTGAACAAACGAACGGGTAGCGTTTTCTGCCCTTAGCGATCGGATTTACATATATATCGTATTGCTTCACCTATTGCTCTTCCATATTAAATGCATAAATCATCTTCATTAAATGGCAAGCCATCAACAGCAATACTCTGATTATAAATTTCAATTTTATGTTGATTCCGCTCTAGCCATTTAGTTTCCAACTCTGACTTTTTCTTTAACACTTGCCATTGCTTTTTCCTGCGTGTATTTGAAACGTATATTGTTATGTGTATATTTTTATGCGTATAGTATCGTGCGCACTAAATTTTTATCAACACTATTTATCTTAGCGTTGTAACTTTGCTTTAGGAATTCATTTATCGTTGGTTTACACCCGCTCTTCCATTCGCATAATCGGCTCCTTGATCATGCGTAAGAACATCAAGCTTGGGATCACCATCAGCGCCGTCAATACAAAAAACAACGCCCAATTACCATCCAAGCTATCCACGATATAACCGCTACTGGATGCCAATAATGTCCGGCCAAACACCCCTAACGAGGCCATTAACGCATATTGAGATGCACTGAAGGCTTGATTGCATAATAACGAAATAAACGCCACCAAGGCGACTGAGCTCCACGCTGCGGTAAATCCGTCCACAAACACAGTCGCGGCAAATAACGCAGTATTGGGACCTACCATCGCCATAAAAGCAAACATGATGTTGCTAGTTGCCATGGCAATCCCGCCCACCATCAATCCACGATATATTCCGTAGCGCATATTGACCATGCCACCAATCACGGCAAAGATGATAGTGACCCACCAATTGAGTAATTTTGAGTACGTGCCTATTTGCGTATTACTAAAGCCAATTTCTTTATAAAACACGATCGACATGCGACCTAAAAATGCCTCGCCAATTTTGAATAAAAAGATAAAGAGTAAAATCGATAAGGCTAACTTGACGCCGTTGCGTTGAAAGAATTCACGAAAGGGTTCAATTAAAGACACCGCTAACCAAGCTACCACACGATGACTCCATTGTTGGCTATTAAGGGTCAGTTTATCAGCATAATCAGCACTGGCTTGGGCTTGAAATGCTTGGCGTTCAGTTTGTGGTTCACTGATCCAAAATACCGTCGTGGTTAATAACACCATGATCCCCGCCATCGCAAAATATAAGTTTTGCCACGTAAACCCGGATAAATCCACTAAGAAAAAAGGGATCGCACCGAGGCCGCCATAGCCTGTCCACCAACCGGCTGTGGCCATTGCCGAAGCGCCGGATAAAGCGGCTTTTTCATGACGCGCTATCGTATCGACCCGAAAGGCATCAATCGCAATGTCTTGGGTGGCTGATGCTATTGCAATGCCCATCCCAATCACCGCAACCCAATAGAGTTGTCCCGGTAAACTGACAAAGCCCATGGCGAGACACAACAAGATAATGCATATTTGGGTGATTAAGATCCAACCACGGCGTTGTCCGAGTTTAAGAAGTTGCACTCGATCCAGTAACGGCGACCACAAAAAATTAATCGAATAGGCGACAAAGATGACACCAAACAAGCCAATGGCACTGCGTGATAAGCCTTCTTCTTTGAGCCATGCCGTCATAGCTGAGCCAATCAATACCCAAGGAAAACCACTTGCCATGCCTAAGCAAAAAATGGCCATTAAACGTTTGTCTTTATAGATACGAAGGGTGCTGCGGAAACTGGAGATGTGGGTCATAATCATTCTACAGAAAACAAGATTAATGCATCATACCACCAAGCTGAACTGATAGCCTATTGAAACGCTACTGAGGACGCACGCCAAGACAGTCAAATGGGCAACTTTGTACTTCATCAGACAGGTAATGTAAGCAACCGCGTAATTCATCGCATAGACATACATTATTGTGTAATTCTATTTCAGGCCAAAAGTGGATTTGATACATGATATGCCAAAACACATGTTCTTTGTGGGAGTAGGGAAGTACTGGTGAGGCGTTAACTAAGGACCATTCTTCCAATGTATCCCAAAAATAATATTGCAGTTCTTGATGGGGTAAATCTCCACTCCAAAACGCATTCAGGTAAAAACATAATTGTTGAGATTTTTAATTAACAAATTGCTCAACTTGGCGGTATGGCTGCATAAAGTCACATATATATAACGGGATATTTTAAACAGTATAGTCAGCTTTTGTAATTTTGCTTACCAGGGAAAAGTAGTGAAGACTAACTGGTTGTTTTTTGTTCACATCCAGCCAATCCGCTTAAACCACCCAGTCATTTCTTTATAGATGAGATAACGCTGTTTTCCGGTTACAGGCATGCCGTATAGTTGTCGTTGTGTTTTTTGACGAACACCTTGTGCTCGTATTGTTTGTTGCCGAGTTTTCAAGGTTGCATTGGACCAACGATTAGCCCGAGTTTGTGAAAAATCTAATAACGCATTAGGAAATCGCTCAATTAATCCTGGTAGCTTTTGGTTTTCATCATTTTGTGCAAAAAACACATCCTGGATCACCAATGCATTAGGTAAAGGTAAGCATTGTTCATCGTATAATGCGAGTAATGTCGCCGCAATCGGACCACTGGCATAAACCACACTATAAGGACTTGCATTATCGATCGCATTGATAATGCCTCACCAACTGCGAGCGTTGCAATCATGGTGTCATATCCTGCATCAACAAATACGCTAGAGAGCTCGAGATACATCTGCATTTGTGCACTATTTCCAAACTCCGCTGTAATAAATAATATGTGTGCTTTGACACTTGGGGTAATGGCTTGGTAGTGCAGGGTATTTAAGACATGTTCCCCAACTGAAATGGGTAAAATAAAATCGGTGATTTGACGTTGTACATCTTGCGAAAAGCGTTGGCTTTGCAGCCCAAAAAAACTAATCGTAGTCGCCTGGGTTACTTCTTCTTTAGCGGGTGTTGTGGCATTATCTGAAGTAGATATTGGAGGAATTTGGGTATCTGTACCGGTTGTCGTTTGTGCATATGCTAAATCAGTGCATAACACACACACTAGCACTAACATCCATAGCCGTGTTGACATCATAGATGAAAATTGTCGATGTGGAGTATTTATCAGCACACACAAACCTGTTAATAAAAAAGTGTTAACAGGTTATCGGCAGATTTTATTCAGGGTTGAACCAATTGAGTTGTTCGCGTAATTTGACGACAGTACCGACGATAATGAGTGCTGGAGGTTTGATATTAGCAGCTTCTACCTTATCGACGATATCGGATAATGTACCAATCACTACACGTTGATGTGGCATAGTAGCCGAAGCGACAATTGCAATCGGCATATCAGGCGACATCCCATGTGCAATAAGTTGCTTGCTAATAATCGATAAGCCGGTCATACCCATATAAAACACAGCTGTTTGCTGTGGCTGTGCTAATGCTGTCCAATTAAGATCAATGGTGTTATCACGTAAGTGTCCAGTTGCAAAAACAACGGATTGTGCATGGTCACGGTGTGTCAGAGGGATGCCCGCATAAGAGGCAGCGCCACTGGCAGCAGTAACAGCTGGCACAACTTGGAAATTAATACCGTATTCAACTAAGGTTTCGAGTTCTTCACCGCCGCGTCCAAAGATAAATGGATCACCACCTTTAAGACGCACTACCCGATTACCTTCAAGGGCTTTGTCGACTAATAGTTGATTGATTTCATCTTGTGGGATGGTATGTTTGGACTTAGCTTTACCGACGTAGATCTTTTCTGCATCACGGCGGACCAATTCAACAATTTCGGGTGAAACCAAACGGTCATAAACGACAATATCAGCTTTTTGCATTAAGCGTAATGCGCGAAACGTCAATAAATCAGGATCGCCTGGACCCGCTCCAACTAGGTACACTTCACCTTGAGAATGATCGCCATTAGCAAAATTATCGAGTTCTTGTATAAAGTCTGCATCAGCTTTTACTTCATTACCTTGTAATACTGTTTCTGCAATATCACCATCAAGTACGGATTCCCAAAAATATCGTCGCTGGGTCACTGTCGCTAAACGCGATTTAACTGCACTGCGGAATTTTTCAGAAAAACGACCTAATCGTTCGACTTTATTAGGGATAACACTTTCTAATTTTTGGCGTAAATAACGCAACAAAACAGGTGCTACACCACCACTCGACATGGCAATAATTATCGGGGAACGGTCGACAATAGAAGGGGTAATGAACTTACATAAAGGGGTGTTATCAACCACATTGACCAAGATGTTGTGCGCGCAGGCATGATCATGGATATGTTGATTGACATGCGGATCATCGGTTGCCACAAAAATCATATTGTGACTGAATATATCCGCATCTTCAAACTTACGTTCGTGTAACGTCAGTGAGTGCTCAGCGACTAACAGTTTAACCGTATCGCTCACCCAAGGAGACACGATGGTCACCTTGGCTGGCGTTTTTAGGATCAACTCAAGCTTACGAGCACCGACTTCGCCGGCGCCGACGATTAAAACAGATAAATGCTCAGCATCAATAAATACTGGAAAGTACTGCATGGTCGTCTATTCCTTGCTTAGTCTTCAGACTTCTTAGGGCCTTTGCGATGTTCTTTTTTTGCAAAATTTGGTTTTGGACGATCACTACCTGGACCTTTACCAGAACGTGCAGGTGGCTTTTCAGACCATTCGCGGATAGCCAAGCGTTGACCAGCAACACGAGTGCCGCTTAATTGGTCTTTGGTTTCTGCAGGCATGCCTGCAGGCAAATCAACCGTCGAATAGGTATCATAAATTTCAATGGCACCGAT
>JAQXDG010000113.1 GCA_029251505.1 Glaciecola sp.
TATTATTAATCTTTGTTAGGTTAGCACTATAATATTAAGAGAAGCTTAAAACAAGCCGATAATAATTGAGTCGTACCATGCATCATGGTTTCTTTGTTTTATTGCTCATAGCAATATCCACTCCCCTTTGTGCAATCGCATCGGCAGAATATTTACGTCATTATCGGGTCTTTACGGCCAAAAAAATGCTTTTAGAAGGACAGTAAATTACGCAAGTTGCCTATTCTTGTGGGTTTAAGTCACCCAATTATTTCAGCACGTGTTTTAAACGGGTATTTGGTGTCAGTCCAAGTGAGTTTATTAATCAGCAGTTGGATTAATCATGAATAGGGCATGCGCCCACTCTTGTGGCGTATTGGCGTTCAGCCAGTGGTCTGGCTCAGGAGGTAATATCGTCAGTGAACGCAATAATGATGCTAAATACCAAACCGACCCATCACCTTTAGCACGTTGTTGCAGCGCTTTTTGGGCATGAGTGACACTATAAATATACAAAGGTAACGGTTGTTTTTCAAAGTGAGCTGTCCGTTTATTGAGATTGCCAGCTTGGATCAGCTGCGCTAAATCCATGGCTTGTAATAACGGTAAATCAACAGGTACAAAAAGATAATGCGTTTCACTATTTCCGGTATTCACAGGCTCTACTGTTTGGGCCGTTATTACCGAAGCTATCCCACCAACAGGACCTTGTGCTTCTTGTTCATCACTGACCCGTGCCACCGGAACAGCCAAGTTAAACGCAATACCAGCGATAACTTTGTCAGTATATATAGCAGCTGAGCCGCTAATAATTACCTTATTAACTCCCGCTTGCACTAATTGCTGACAAGTGAAATACAACATAGATTCGTCGATACTGTGATCTAGCACTTGTTGTGGTTCGGGCGAGCTTCGCGATAACAAAGCTTTATTTTGCCCCATCCGACTTGATTGACCTCCGGCTAACACCACTCCGATTATAGTGTCTTGAATCACAGGTTGAAATTTTAACAGGTTAAGGGGCTGATTCACATTAACCACCGAGCATCGCTAAATGTGTCATTGCACCGGTCATGTGTTCATGTAATCCATGCGTCGCTTTTTTGTTGTATGCTTGCGTGATTAACCATTGCTCTAATAAAGGTTGTTGCTCGGCGGATTGCATTAAATAGCGTCCATCTAAGCCCTCTTCCGAAAACAAACACGTATGTAATTGTCCCGTTGCCGAGATCCGCATACGATTACAGGTTGCACAAAACTCATCACCATAAGGGGTAATAAACCCGATTTGCCCAGCATATTCAGGGTGTTGATATTCAATGGCAGGACCGGCATCACTGGAGCGAATTTTTCGCACCCAACCTGACGATTCGACTTGTGCTTGCAATAACGACGCGCGCACATGTTGCTCGTTAAAAAAAGCTTCATTGTCGCCAGTTTGCATCAATTCGATAAACCGTAGCACAATCGGCTTATCTTTGATCCACGCTAAAAAGTGCGTAAATTCAGCGTAATTAAATTGTTTCAATAACACCACATTGACTTTGATTTCAGCAAACCCTAACGTCACCGCTTTATCTATGCCATCTAAAATAGCTTGCAGCTTGGTACTACCCGTGATCAAGTTAAACTGACCGGGATGGAGACTATCAATACTGATATTGAGTTGATCTAGACCTGCCGCATACCAATCAGTAACTTGTTCATTTAGTCGATAGCCATTAGTCGTCATCGCAACTGTATCAATATCGCAGACGCGTTTGACCGTTTCAATGATCTGGGGTAAATCTTTACGCAAGCTAGGCTCGCCCCCCGTAATCCGTACTTTAGTCACGCCAACATCGCGCAGCGCATGGGTCAGATTGGTGATTTCAGGTAAGGTCAAAAACTGTTTTTTAGCTTGGTGTTGATAGCCATCGGGCAAACAATAATTACACTTAAAATTACACACATCCGTGATCGATAAACGTACATAATTAAACTGTCGATCGTGGGTATCAAATAACATAAAACAATATCGCTTGTAGAGCTGCTTAACATAATTAACCGTGACTACTTCAAGTTCTATACCAATTTATCCTTTGTGTGCTAAACAGCACTAATCTATTGAAATTGCTCACGAATGATATTGATAGCATAATCTAATTAACAGCTTTATCGTCGCCCGCTACTGACAGACCTGCACTAAATTAGTGCTCAACACGACCAGATCACTATAAAAGTGCACATTATCAATAAGATTGCATAACCAAATACATCTTAATCTTATACAAAAAATTAAACCGTTGATTTAATTGAATTTAATAAATGTAATGTGATTAGCTAAATTGGAATGATAATTGATATATACACTGTATATATTTGTAATTTATGGTTCAGGATGTCTCAACTCTCCCAGTCTGTACCGGTATTAAACGTATTAATCATTGATGATAACTCGGCACGTGTCGCTGCCGTACAAAACGCATTAACCGGTACCGCATATAATATTCAACATTTAGCCAGCACAAAATCATCGCTCCTCAAAGAAGTGGAATCGAGCAATGCCGATATCATTATTTTGGATATGGAATCTCCTAGCCGTGACACAATAGAAAGTCTTAGTGTCATTTCAAACTACAATCCCAAGCCAGTTGTGATGTTTTCAACCCAAGACAATCCAGCATTATTGCAAGAGTCAATCAGTGCTGGAGTCAGTTCTTACATTGCAGGTCAAATCGATCCAAAACGCGTTAAATTCATTTTAGATGTGGCCGTGGCGCGTTTTAATGAGTTTCAGGAACTCAAGCAAGAACTGCGAGATACCAAAGAAAAACTATCATCGCGCAAATGGGTTGACCAAGCCAAGGCATTGTTAATCGAAAAACAAGGGATTACCGAACAAGAGGCATACACCGCCATTCGCAAAATGGCGATGGAAAACGGAGAAAAAATGGAAGTGGTCGCTAAGAATCTAGTATCAATGGCTAAATTATTAGCAGGAGGACGTTAATATGAGCAGTTTATCTACTCTCACCCCTACAGCATTATTGAATCAAATTGAAAAGCCTCAACTTGATTTAGGTATTGTCGCGTTAACGGATAGTGCGCCGATTATTATGGCTCAACAGATGGGATTGTTTGCCAAATGGGGATTGGATGTGCAACTGCATATGCAAAATTCATGGGCGACCCTGCGCGACAAACTCCATACCGAAAAATTAGATGCGGTACAAATGCTCGCACCTATGCCTATGGCTTCTTCAATGGGGTTACTTGGTCCTGCGTTCCCATTATTGACTGCATTTAATTTAAGCATGAACGGCAACGCGATTACCCTTTCACAACCGCTTATGCATGAGATCAAAACACTGAATCATGGCAATATGCCGGCTTTACCGCTAAATGCCACCTGGTTAGCAGACATCATACAACAGCGAAACCATTCTCTGTCCGATAAACCGCTGACGTTCGCCGTCGTCTATCCATACTCATGTCACCACTATCAGTTACGTGATTGGCTAGAATCTGCAGGCATTGATGTTGAGCGTGACGTCAATATTGTGATTATTCCGCCGACTCAAATGACCAAGGCGTTAGCTGACAATACCATTGATGGTTTTTGTGTGGGTGCACCGTGGAACACTAAAGCTGTGCGTGATGGCATAGGCTGTACCGTGATCACATCGTGTGATATTTGGAATGAATCACCGGAAAAAGTATTAGCGGTGACGCAAACTTGGCAATGCGCGAATCCCAATACCTTTTTAGCATTAATAGCAGCGCTGCAAGAGGCGTGTGAGTGGTTAGCCTTTCCTCCTAATCGATTTGAAACGGCGATTTGTATGTCACAACCAGAGTATTTAAATGAAAAATTAGAAAACGTCGCGCCTGCTTTACTCGACAGTTGTTTAACGTCATTGGACAATTCTCCACGAGAAATTTCTGCTTATTTACGTTTTTATACACACCAAGCCAACTATCCGACTCTCGCTCAGGGTCACGCTTTATTAGTCGATATGCAGCGCGCCGGTCAAATTCCACAGAGCTTAAGCGATTTACAACTCAAACAATGGGTTGAGCGAATCTATCGACCTGACTTATACCAACAAATGCGTCAGATCCAACAACAAGCCGCGTCAATGTAATCCACCGTTTACGTTGTGGCGCACTGCATTGGTGCGCTTCGAGTGGTGACTTAGTGCATTAAGCACATCGATGGCTCAATCCTTAATATACTATTTATCGGATTAATCTTGATTAACACTATTTAAATCAATGAGATAACTAAATACAGAAGCAATCAATGAAGTTGGCGTGGTTATTGTATAGTATTAGTTATAGACCGCATCGTTAATCTTCATCATTGACTCGGTGCCCCTCAACGATGAGGGATATTATTTTAAATGCTATTCATTGCAAAGGCGCTTCTGACTAATCGGTTGCGCCTTTTTTTTGTGGAAAAAATATGACACATACTTACGAATATAAAGTCAGCCAAACCACTTGCCCTTATTGCGGCGTCGGCTGTGGTGTTGATGCCACCGTCATAAATGGTCAGCTGACCGAGGTATCTGGCAATAAAACGCATCCTGCTAATTTTGGTAAATTGTGTGTAAAAGGTTCAAATCTTGATCAAACCGTGGGTATAGACGGTCGTTTATTGAACCCTATGATCAATGGCGAAAATGCCAGTTGGGATGACGCGACCCAGACGGTTGCCGATAAATTTCGTTATTTTATCGACACCTATGGCCCCGACTCTGTGGCATTTTATGTGTCAGGTCAGATCTTAACCGAAGATTATTATGTCGCCAATAAACTGATGAAAGGCTATATCGGCTCAGCCAATATTGATACTAACTCACGCTTGTGTATGGCGTCAGCTGTTGCCGGTTACAAACGCGCATTTGGTTCAGATACGGTGCCTTGTAGTTATGCTGATATCGACCATTGTGAGTTGTTAATTTTGGTCGGATCAAATGCAGCCTGGACCCATCCAATTTTGTATCAACGCATGGAACAAGCCAAGTTAGCCAATCCCAACCTAAAAGTCATCGTCGTTGATCCTCGTAAGACGGCTACCGAGCAATTAGGTGATTTGCATTTAGCGATTCAACCCGGTACTGATGTCGCCTTATTTAATGGCCTACTTCATTACCTAATGGTTAATAAGCACCTTAATCAGGCGTTTATCGAACAATATACCGAACAATGGGATGTGGTGATTACATCTATCGAAACCTGCACCTTAGGGCAAACAGCCCTTGTAACGGGTGTGAGCGAAGCTGACTTGAGGTTATTTTATCAAGCCTTTGCTGCCACGGATAAACCGTTGACGTTTTATTCTCAAGGGGTTAATCAGTCCTCTCAAGGAACTGATAAGTGTAACGCTATTATTAATTGTCACCTCGCCACCGGCACACTCGGGCATTTAGGTGCAGGTCCCTTTTCTATTACAGGGCAACCCAATGCGATGGGCGGCAGAGAAGTTGGTGGGTTAGCCAACACGCTAGCAGGTCACATGAATATAGAAGATCCTGCACATAGAGATTTAGTGCAAACGTTTTGGCAATCTCCTAATATTCCTCATGAGCAAGGGGCCAAAGCGGTCGATTTATTTGCAAAAATCAAACAATCCAAAATCAAAGCTGTGTGGATCATGGCAACCAATCCCATGGTCAGTCTACCCAATCGCGCTGAAATTGCTGCGGCACTGACCCAATGTGAGTTTGTAGTGGTATCCGATTGTGTCAGCAAAAATGATACTCTCGCGTTTGCTGATGTGGCACTCCCCGCAACAACATGGGCAGAAAAGGACGGGACAGTCACTAATTCTGAACGTCGTATTTCACGCCAAAAAGGGATCTTAACCGCTCCTGGTCAAGCCAAACATGATTGGCAAGCACTGTGCGATGTCGCCAAAGCCATGGGTTACCAAGAAGGCTTTAATTTTGTACACCCGGTTGAGGTGTTTAATGAACATGCAGCACTATCGGGCTATCGCAATAGCAGTGATACGCAGCATGCTAATACGATTATTAGAGATTTTGATATTAGTGGACTGGCGTCATTGACTGAACAACAGTATGACAATTTGCTACCTATCCAATGGCCGGTCAACAATCAGTACCCGCAAGGCTGTAGCCAAATGTTTGCTGATAAGGTGTTTTTTACTCCCAGTAAAAAAGCACAGTTTGTCTCTGTGCAGGTTAATTTACCACAGCAATTGCCTAATGATGCGTATCCGTTGATTTTAAATTCAGGGCGTATGCGCGATCAATGGCATACCATGACCAGGACTGGAAAATCTAGCGCCCTCGCTCAACATACCCAAGCCTCTTTTATCGCCCTGAGCCCCCAAGATGCGACACAATATGGGGTTGCTGATAATGATTTGATTAAGCTCAGCAGTCCATATGGTGAAGTGATAGCCAATGCACAAGTGGTTAACGACCAAGCCATTGGTCAGGTGTTTATGCCCATACATTGGAACCAAACCAACGCCTCACATGCCAATGTCAGTGAGTGTTATGGCAATGCCGTTGATCCTATTTCGGGCCAACCTGAAAGTAAATACGCGGTGGTAGCCTTGACGACAGTCACTACGGTACAACATGCTGTGATATTTACGCCCACCCCACTCGCTTTAGCTAGTTCCCAAGCGTGTGATTGGTGGAACAGCTCGATTACGGCAGCAGGAATGCAATATAACCTTGCCTGGTTTGAAGACACTGTTGAGCCTTTGTTTTTTGCAAAAAACCTCGCTACAGAACCCGCAAGCACCAATATTCAATGGCATACATTTACACGTAGTCAAGGTAGTGATGACGCGTTAAACACCGTTATTGGGGTCGACGCAGGTCAAATTACTCTGGTTGCCTTGTTTGGCGCAACACAACCCACCGTCAATGCGAATTGGATCGTCGATTTGATGACTCCATCCGAGGATGATATCGAATTCAGTGCAATTAGTGCCCTGTTAAGTGGTGCGGTACCTGAGCAGTTTCGCAAAGGTAAAACCATTTGTAGCTGCTTTCAAGTGGGTGAAAACGATATTATTAACGCGATTACCCAAGACGGTTGTGATTCGGTCTCTGCACTGGGTGAAACCTTACAATGCGGCACCAATTGTGGCTCTTGTAAAAGCGAACTCGCCAGCTTAGTTGACCAACATGCTAGCTTAAACCAACAATCAAAGCGGATCAGTCGTTTTAGCGAAAACTTGATACCCGTACATGCATCTGATTAATAGGAAACTTGACCATGCAAATTACTTCATTTCCAGCCCAACCTTCTATCGGTGCGGTCTATCTCGTCGGTGCAGGCCCTGGTGACGCTGAGTTATTAACATTGAAAGCCTATCGCTTGATCCAACAAGCCGATGTGATTTTATATGATTATTTAGTGAGTGAGGATATCCGTGCGCTTTTTCCTGCCACCAGCGAAGCGGTGTATGTCGGAAAAAAATGTGGCGCACACAGTATGAACCAAGCTCAAATTTGTGAATGTATTTCCCATCATGCATTACAGGGTAAACAAGTGGTGCGCTTAAAAGGTGGAGACCCATCTGTATTTGCACGAGTTGCCGAAGAAATCGCTCATTTAACTGAATTAAACATCCCGTTTGCTATCGTACCGGGGATCACAGCAGCATCAGGCTGTGCGGCATATTCAGGGATCCCGTTGACGCATCGTGATTGTGCCCATGGTGTACGCTTTGTGACAGCACACTTTAAACATG
The DNA here is from genome assembly GCA_029251505.1 of Glaciecola sp. Classification (GTDB taxonomy): domain Bacteria; phylum Pseudomonadota; class Gammaproteobacteria; order Enterobacterales; family Alteromonadaceae; genus Opacimonas. Next base: position 7,703 of record JAQXDG010000113.1, read on the forward strand.
AGGATATGCAGGCGCAATGGACTGAGTTGGCACAAGGGCAAGACACGATTGTGTTTTATATGGGTTCGACACGCTTACATGATATTGCCGCGCAGTTAATCAAACATGGTAAAGCACCAAGTACGCCGATTGCGATTATTGAACAAGGCACCAGTGCCCAACAAAAGACACACATTCACACATTAGCAGGCATCGCAGCGCTGAATGAGGCAAACAATAACTATACTTTAACGGGTCCTGCGCTTATTATCATCGGCGAAGTGGTCAACTACCGAACCATTATTGATACCGCATTGTTGCAAGCGCCAACACAAGCCTCGATTAGTAAAGCGCAACAACGGCAATATATGAGCGCGTGAACATACACCGTCATATTTATATAAATACATAAAAATAACCACGATAAACGATGAACCCATTTAGTCAGTATATAAAAGCCATAGGCAAAGGTCAGCGCGCTGGCCGGTATTTAACGCAAAACGAAGCCCATGATGCTTTTGATCAGTTATTAACCGGTCGTGCGACTCCAGAACAAGCAGGCGCGTTCTTGATGCTACTGCGCGTGCGAGAAGAGTCCGTCGAAGAATTAGCCGGATTTGTGTCAGCATGCCGTCAACATTTATCCGACGCTTACAGTCAGATTAATGCGACGGTTGATATGGGGTGTTATTCAGGTAAACGTCGTCATTTACCGTGGTTTTTACTTGCCGTAAAATGCTTAGCCGAGCAAGGCGAACGCATCTTTTTACATGGCACCACTGAGCCTGAGTCCAAACGTTTATACTTACATGATGTATTTACCGCCCTATCCTTGCCCATCAGTCAAGATGCTCAGCACGCTAAATCCATGCTCGACAAGCAAGGGTTTTGTTATGTTAATCTAGCCGATTGTCATCCGCAATTGCACCAATTAATTGCATTACGCACGTTATTTGGTTTACGTTCATGTGCCAATACACTGGCACGCATGCTCAACCCAAGCCAATCCCCTATTAGCTATCATGGTGTCTTTCATCGTGAGTTTGATGAACGCCATATTCAGGTTGCTCAGTTATTAAATGATCACAATGTGAGTTGCATCAGAGGCGAAGGGGGAGAAGTCGAGGTCAACCCAGAACGCGAGTTTATTCAACATATTGCGCGTAATGGTGAGTCACAAGCGGTGAGTTTTCCGACATTGCTAGAACAATGGCAAGTCAAACCACGAGAACTCAATCCTCAAGCATTAGTAGATGTATGGACCGAGACGACCCAAGATGCTTATGCTCATCAAGCTGTCATGGGTACTTTAGCGACCTATTTAGTTCAATCAAACAATATCGATGTGGCTGAAGCACTCGCCCAAGCAAAAAATATATGGCGTGCTCGTAACCGTGATTTTTACGCCTGCATCAACTAAATCACTCACTTAAGCACGGTGCATGTTTTTAGCACATCAAGCACCGTGGTAGTGCATCACTGCAGCGAGTTTTACCATTATTAATCATTACTTAGCTTCTAACAAACACTAACCTACTAATAAATAAGTAGTTTGTAATAATGGCATCATAAATGCTTTATTACGTATAACGAACTATTAATATTGATCCTGCACTGCTGCGGGGTGAAGAAGGCAAAGTAGCCCACTGAGTTAACGACACTGTGTCCGTCGTCACTCGTGGGCTTTTTTTTTGATGATTTTTTATTTTGAATTTTAATTTATATAAAGGAACGAACATGCAAACGCATAGCAGCCCAAATACAACATCCGCGAAACATCCCTTTCGCCAATTTATCTTAGCCTCTGCGACAGTATTATCTTGTGCTTTTATCGCTGTACAGCCAAGTGTTCACGCCAAAGAGTTAGGCTACCCAGAAAAAGAAGAATTGAAGTTTGGTTTTATCAAACTGACTGACATGGCACCGTTAGCTGTCGCGTACGAAAAAGGCTATTTTGAAGATGAAGGCCTTTATGTCACCTTAGAAGCTCAAGCAAACTGGAAAGTCTTATTGGACCGTGTGATTGACGGACAACTAGATGGTGCGCATATGCTTGCTGGTCAACCGTTAGGCGCGACTATCGGCTATGGTACTAAAGCCAATATCATGACCGCATTTAGCATGGATTTAAACGGTAACGGCATCACAGTATCAAATGATATTTGGGCAAAAATGAAACCGAATATCCCACACAAAGACGGCAAACCTGTTCATCCTATTTCAGCCGACTCGCTAGCTCCAGTGATTGAAGAGCTCAGTAAACAAGGCAAGCCATTTAACATGGGCATGGTATTTCCCGTTTCGACGCATAACTATGAATTACGTTATTGGTTAGCCGCAGGCGGTATTCATCCTGGTTATTATGCACCGCATAAAGGGGATAACAGTGGTCAAATCAATGCCCAAGCTATGTTATCAGTTACGCCACCTCCACAAATGCCATCCACGATGGAAGCCGGAACAATTTATGGGTATTGCGTGGGTGAGCCGTGGAATCAACAAGCTGTATTTAAAGGGATTGGCGTGCCGGTGATTACCGATTACCAGATTTGGAAAAACAACCCTGAAAAAGTATTTGGTGTGTCGAATGAATGGCAAGACAAATACCCTATTACTCATATTCGTGTCGTTAAAGCGTTGATCCGAGCGGCAATGTGGTTAGATGAAAACAACAACGCCAACCGCCCAGAAGCCGTAAAAATACTAGCTAAAAGTAACTATGTCGGCGCAGATGCTGATGTTATTGCCAATAGTATGACGGGTACATTTGAATTTGAAAAAGGTGACAAACGCGAAATCCCTGATTTTAATGTGTTCTTCCGCCATAACGCGACCTATCCGTATTACAGTGATGCGATTTGGTACTTGACCCAAATGCGCCGTTGGGGACAAATATCTGAGCCACAGCCTGATCAATGGTACATGGATATTGCTAAGCAAGTATACCGTCCTGATATTTATGTCCAAGCTGCAGAAGCATTAATTGCTGATGGTTATGCCAAAGCAACTGACTTCCCTGCATTTGCAACAGAAACAGGCTTTAAACCACCATTAAATGAATTTATTGACGGCGTGATGTACGACGGGACTAAACCCAATGAGTATTTATCAAAATTTAAAATTGGTTTAAAAGAAGACCAAAAACTGTAATCACAAATAGGGTTGACCATGGCTTCATCAACAATAGTAAAAATTATGTCTGATAAAATTACACCATCATTGGGCTTAAAAACCTTACTTAAAATTAGCAATGTATTACTACTACCGTTAATTGGCATGGTTGTGTTCCTAGCACTATGGGCGGCAGTGGCAAATAACTTGGAGACTTCCCTGGGGAAGTTTCCCGGTCCCGTCGCCGTGTTAGAACAAGCAGTAGGACTGGTCGAAGAACATCAAGCGCAAGCAGAAAAAGAGGCAGCGTTTTATGAGCGTCAAGAATTGCGCAACGCGGATCGCATGGCTAAAGACCCTTCTTACGAGCCTAATATCAGAGCCTTTACCGGCGTACCGACGTTTTTTGACCAAATCTGGACAAGTTTATATACCGTCGGTGTCGGCTTTTTCTTTGCCTCATTGATTGCCGTTCCGCTTGGCATAATGTGTGGCTTAAGTAAATCTGCGTATGCTGCGATTAACCCATTGATCCAACTGTTTAAACCTATTTCACCGCTGGCATGGTTGCCGTTGGTGACGATGGTGGTTAGTGCGGTGTATGTGTCTGATGATCCGTTTTTTGCTAAATCATTCGTCACCTCAGCCGTCACCGTCGCGTTATGCTGTTTGTGGCCTACCTTGATAAATACCGCAGTAGGCGTATCGAGTGTGGACAGTGATTTATTAAACGTGAGTAAAGTACTGCGTTTAAATACATGGGTGCATATTCAAAAGATTATCTTACCCTCGTCTATTCCAATGATCTTCACCGGATTACGCTTAAGTCTAGGAATAGGTTGGATGGTATTGATTGCCGCAGAGATGCTGGCGCAAAATCCAGGTTTAGGTAAGTTTGTGTGGGATGAATTTCAAAACGGCTCGTCGCAATCATTAGCACGAATCATGGTAGCGGTGTTAACTATTGGGATCATTGGATTTGCCCTCGACAGATTAATGTTATCACTACAAAAATCAGTGAGCTGGGATAAATCAGTCAACTTACGTTAATCCACACAACCCAATTATTAGGAGATAGTGATGCACACTTCCCATTTAGAATTATCGCAAGTCGGCATTGATTTTCCGACGGCAAATGGCCCTTTCACCGCCTTACAAGATGTGAATTTAAAAATTAATAAAGGCGAATTCATTTCTCTGATTGGTCACTCTGGTTGCGGTAAATCAACCGTGTTGAACATAGTAGCCGGTTTACATCAAGCGACGCACGGCGGCGTACTACTCGAAAATCAGGAAGTAACAGAACCGGGTCCAGAGCGCGCCGTCGTTTTTCAAAACCACTCGTTACTGCCGTGGTTAAACGTCTATAAGAATGTCGAGCTGGCTGTCAAACAGAGTAAAACCGTACGTGGCAAAGCTGAGATCAAAGAATGGGTTGAGCATAACCTAGATTTGGTCCACATGACCCATGCGATTGATAAATTGCCTTCGGAAATATCCGGAGGAATGAAGCAACGTGTCGGGATTGCACGCGCCTTGTCGATGGAGCCTAAAGTACTATTGATGGATGAGCCGTTTGGGGCGTTGGATGCGCTAACACGTGCGCATTTACAAGATTCGGTTATGGAAATCCATGCAGAATTAGGTAACACCGTGATTATGATCACGCATGACGTCGATGAAGCGGTATTACTGAGTGATCGCATTGTCATGATGACAAATGGCCCAGCTGCAACCGTCGGTGAAATCTTGCATATTGACCTGCCACGCCCGCGTGACCGGATTGCAATGGCAGATAATGCGCTATACAACAAATACCGTCATCAGGTACTGCAGTTCTTATACGAGAAACAACGCAAAGTTGAACCCGTCAATCCCCGTAAATCAGTGGGTGGTACTAAAGCGAATGCTGAGGTCAGTGCTGAAATCAATGCTGAGGTGAAAAAACAAGCTTAAGTAGTGGCTGTAGCCAAGCGAATTGATAATAAAACTCAATGCTTGGCTTAACCGACCTACCCATTTTTCCCTCTATAGCTCTTCTTTATTAGATAGTAGCAACCACCAAGCGCAATAATAATCAAAGCTAAGCCTATAGTAGCTATCGGATCGTATTTTTCTAGATCGAGTAAAATCACCTTCCTAGAAACAGCAATGACCGCTACCAGTAATACAACCTCTGCATGAATAACATTCTCTTTGAAATACATTTCTACTGTCTCAACTAACTCAAAACCAATAAGAATGATGCCAAGCTCTACAATCGCAATAATTACGATGATCATCATCAAAATAAGCACAATAAAAGACATCCATTTTTTAATTGAATGAATTATCGAAACCGCTTTATCAATATTGTCTTCCACTGATGAGTTATCCCTATAGTTATATAATTCCTATAGTAATAGTCTAGTTTAAGTTTTGATGGTTGAGTGACTTTAATGCAGGTTGTGATGCCTGAAGAACCAAACATCACAACCTATTAATTTAGAGGGGTTTTGTAGCGTCTCGCGCTAGTGAGGTAAACCTAATTGGATCTGCCCACCGTGTGCACGTATAGCAAACGTTTTAAGCTTGACGCTTTCATCTTCGATACATTGTCCATTTTTAAGCTTAAATTGCTGTTTATATAATGGTGATGCCACCACGATATCGCCATCACAGTCGCCGATTAACCCACGAGAAAGGACACTAGCCTTGCCAAAGGGATCAACATTATCAATCGCATAGAGTTGCTCTGTCTTACCTATACGAAATATAGCGACTTGTTGTTCTTCAAATAAAGCACATACTCCGGTGTTCGGTGCAATATCGTCAAGATCACATACTGTGGTCCAGTTTAATGGTTGCATTGTCATCTCCTTAATCAACAGTGACAGTTTCAATAATATCTTCGGTTACAGGGGTCGCGATACGCGCTTTGTTTTGACCTCGGTCAGCTTCATATACAAGGCTATCATCCGTTGCTGGTGAATTAATAAAGTGCGCAAAACGTTTTAACCGCTCAGGGCTATTTAGTGTTTTCTTCCATTCACACTCATAGGTATCAACAACACGTGCCATGTCTTGTTCTAAATCACTGCCGATTGCTAATTTATCATCGATGATTACCGATTTTAAATAGTCCAACCCACCTTCCATATTGTCCATCCATACTGAAGTTCGTTGTAAACGGTCAGCGGTACGGCAATAAAACATTAAGATCCGATCAATATATTGAATCAACGTCGCATCGTCTAAGTCAGACGCAAACAAATCAGCATGGCGTGGCTTCATACCACCATTACCGCACACATATAGGTTCCAGCCTTTATCGGTTGCGATAATACCAATGTCCTTACCTTGTGCTTCTGCGCATTCTCGCGTACAGCCAGATACACCCATTTTGAGTTTATGTGGCGAGCGTAAACCTTTGTAGCGCATCTCTAAATTGACGGCCATCGTGACCGAATCCATCATACCAAAACGACACCAAGTACTGCCCACACAGGATTTAACTGTACGTAATGACTTACCATAAGCGTGTCCGGTTTCAAAACCAGCTGCGATTAATTCATCCCAAATTGGCGGTAATTCATGCAGTTGTGCACCAAAGAAATCAATCCGCTGTCCGCCTGTGATCTTGGTATATAAATCGTACTTTTCACCGATTTGCCCTAATGCAATTAATTGCTTAGGTGTAATTTCGCCAGCGGCAATACGAGGTACCACAGAATAAGTCCCATCACGTTGCATGTTGGCTAAGAAAATATCATTGGTGTCTTGGAGTTGGATATGGTCGTCCGACAACACGTATTCGTTCCAATGTGTCGCCAAAATAGATCCAATCGCAGGCTTACACACCATACAACCACTGCCTTCACCATATTCGGCTAATAACGCATCAAAGGTTTTGATTTGTTTACTGCGAATAATGTCGTACAACTCTTGGCGTGAATACGCAAAATGCGAGCATAAATGGTCGTTGACTTCGACACCCATTTTTTCTAATTCAGCATTTAATACTTGACCAACCATTGCGGTACAACCGCCACAACCAGTACCCGCTTTAGAACATGATTTTAACGAACCTAGATCGGTTGCACCGTCTTGAATCGCACACACCAAATCACCTTTTGTCACATCATGACAAGAACATATTTGGGCAGTATCAGGTAGCGCATTGACGCCTAACGCCGCACTCGGCGCACCATCAAGCGCAGGTAAAATGAGGATTTCAGGTTGTTCTGGCAGAGGCATAGACTCTAAGGTCATCGTTAATAAATTACCATAGGCTTCGGTATCACCAATCAACACCGCACCAAGTAACTGTGTTTTTTCAGGGTTAACGACTATTCGCTTATAAATTCCTTCCACATCATTCATATAGGTATAGGTTAACGCGCCCGGTGACTGCGCATGCGCATCACCAATACTCGCCACATCCACACCTAGGAGCTTGAGCTTAGTACTCATATCAGCACCTTGGAATAACACATCGCCGCCCGTTAAATGTGATACCGCAGCTTTTGCCATGGTATAACCTGGCGCAACTAAACCAAAGATGCGGTTTTGCCACAATGCACACTCACCTACCGCATAAATGTTTGGATCGGACGTTAAACAATTATCATCAATAACGATTCCACCGCGCTCACCAATCGTTAAATCAAATTGGCGTGCCAACTCATCTTGTGGACGAATACCGGCTGAGAACACAATCATATCCGTTTCTAAATGCGAACCGTCTGCAAAGTTCATGCGATAACGCAGCGTTTCACCAGCAACAATTTCTTTGGTGTTTTTCTCACAATGGACACTCACGCCCAGAGCTTGAATTTTGCGTGATAATACATTACCGCCACCTTCGTCGAGCTGAACCGCCATCAAGCGCGGCGCAAACTCTACCACGTGCGCTTCGAGTTTTAATTCATGCAGTGCATTGGCACATTCTAAGCCTAATAAGCCACCACCGACGACCACACCGACCTTACTTTCTGCGGCAGATGCGGTGATCGCTTCTAAATCTTCAATCGTGCGATAAACCAAACAATGTGGACTGTCTTTACCGGGTATCGGAGGCACAAATGGAAACGAACCCGTTGCTAACACTAATTTATCATAGCTTTCGACACGACCACTTGCAGTCGTGATTTGTTTAGCGGCTTTGTCAATATCGGTTACTTTGTCATTAACAATAAACTGAACACCATGTTCATCATAATAATCCGATGAGGTCAGCATTAAATCATCAACGGTACTACCTGAAAAATAAGAAGATAATTTTACTCGGTCATAGGCCAAGCGAGGCTCTTCGGAGAATGTTAGGATTTGGTATTGCGCGTAATCAGGATGTTGAATCAAGTTATCAATAAACTTATGTCCTACCATCCCATTGCCCACGACAATAATTTTTTGTTGTCTCATCATAAAACCTTATTCAATTTACGAAAGTTGAAATTGTAAAAGCTAGATAGATAAGCTCATTTCGCCATTGAAATGATGCGTCTTAGAGACCACCGTCGTTGGTGAGTAACTAGCGTAATAGCGTACCGTGGCGGTACTGTGCTTTTACTGTTTGCAAGTTTGATACCAATAGAAATTGATAAAAGAAAATAAAAAATCCATACAAATCAAGTGGATAATTTCATGCTTTTTAAGAGTACTGCAACAATCCATTGTCTACCATTTACCACCGCACCATTTTGGTGCGATGGCGCTTAATTTGCCCCATAATGCCCAAAGGACAAAATAACCTTGTCATCGGTTAATTAACTCAGGTACGCTAAATAACAATCGAACATGCTGTTGAGATCCTAATCTATGCGCAAAAAACTACCACTCGTTATTGTCTTGCTTCTGCTATGCGCATTTACTCCTGCTGAGCAAATCCAAGACACCAGTGTAACGCCAGCCAAATTACGTGTCGCGGTTGCCAGTAATTTTTATCCCACGTTAAGCACCTTGTTAACACAACATACCTTATTGAATGAGCAAATTACCCTGATCCACGGTTCAACTGGCACATTGTATGCACAGATAATACATGGTGCGCCCTTTGATGTATTTTTAGCGGCGGATGAACACAGTGTTTCGGCATTAATGGATACACAATTGCTCGAATATTCAGTTAACTACGCACAAGGTGAATTAGTGTTATGGCCAGTCAAGAAAGCTGCACACACAAACTCAATCAGCAATACGCTCATCGAAATCAGTCGCGCTACCAATAATAAGATTGCTATTGCTGATCCACAATTAGCCCCATATGGTCTAGCAGCCCAACAAACTCTTGTCGCATTAGGAATTTACGAACAGATGTCAGCACAGTTAGTTATAGGAAATAATGTCAATCAGGCATTTCAATTTGTTGATACACACAACGCTACTATTGGTTTACTGGCTAAATCTCAACTCATTGCGGCAGCTGCGCAACAGACTGATGACGCCCAGAGCTATCAACAGTTTGTTGCAATCCCTGCACATTTACATCAACCAGTTATCCAACAAGCAGGAATACTGACACGAACACAGCAACGTTCCCTAGCTCAACATTTTATGGCGTGGTTGATGTCAGATACCATTCAACAACAATTACCAGCACATGGCTATATCTCCGGTAAGAGGACGTCGTGACCGACTCGTTATTTTTTACTCTATGGCAACCACTGTGGTTGACCTTGCAACTCGCCTTACTGAGTGTTGTTATACTGCTACTCATTGCCTTACCGCTGTGTTATTGGTTAAGCCAATATCATGGCCGAGCCAAACCGATTATTGAAGCAACAATCGCGCTACCTTTAGTATTACCCCCCACCGTCATGGGCTTTTATTTATTAATCGCGTTTGCACCCGACACGCTGCTAGGTCAAAGTTGGATAGCAATCAGTGGTCAACCGTTAGCATTTAGTTTTGCAGGGATCGTATTAGGCTCTGTGATTTATTCATTTCCGTTTGTTGTACAACCCATATTACTCAGCTTTCAGCAACATATTCGCCCGATAAATCAAACCGCAGCAACCTTAGGGATCACATGGTGGCGTCGTATTGTGTTTATTTTACTGCCTGCGGTAAAGCCGGCGTTAATTAGTGCCATTACCTTGGGCTTTGCCCATACCTTAGGTGAGTTTGGCTTGATCTTAATGATTGGTGGTAACATTCCAGGGCACACCCAAGTATTATCCATTGCCTTATATCAAAGCGTTGAAACCATGCAATACGCTCAAGCGCATTGGCTAGCCGGCATCTTATTAGGGTTTTCCTTTCTTATCTTAGTGATCATGTATACCTACAACCGAACGTTTTATCGGATGCAACAATGTTAGGCACACTACATTTGCACATCGATGCTGAGTTACCGCAAGGTCATTATAATGTTCAACATACTCTAAAATTAGATGACGGTGTTATTGGAGTGCATGGCGGTTCGGGGCAAGGTAAAACAACCTTATTAAAAATTATTGCGGGGCTCATCGAGGTTAATCCTAATGCCCTAACTTGGTCAAATTCTGCTTACCAGCGTCTTTCTCCTGAGCAAAACGGCATAGTATATCAAGCTCAAACACCATATTTATTTGCGCATTTAACCGTCATACAAAACTTACAAGTCGTACTAAAACATGCATCGCATCGGTCTTTGTTTGATTTGGATGAGGTCATCAATTGGTGTGCCATCGAAGGTTTACTTCAACAACCTGTTGTGACGTTATCTGGTGGCGAACAACAACGCGTCGCATTTGCGCGTTCGCTATTATGTGGTAAACGAGTCATATTGCTTGATGAGCCATTTAGCGCTATAGATGTGACTATGCGCCAACGTTTATTATCCCTTGTTTTGCACTTACAAAAATCAACACCGATTCGCTTTATTATGGTGAGTCACGCTTTTTCTGAATTGGCTTTTATCTGTCATGAAATAATCGCAATAAGTGCAGGTCAAATAACACGTATCGGCCCCCCCCATAAACATTGTGCTCAATCTAGCACTCTTACGTTACTAAAACCTCAATACATCCCAGAATATCAGCTGATAAAATGGCAGCTCAATGCTGAGATTGATATTTATTCCCATGCTATGAATAAGACTAACGCACCCCATACCGTTCAGGATTTACCAGACCAATATTTGTGGTTACTCAGTAGTAACGCGATCACGCTGTCTTATGAGCAGCAAAAAAAATCGAGTATCCTCAATCAAATTCCGGTTACAGTAACTGCTATCGTGCATTCCTCTGCAAATGTGATAGTGCATCTTAATGTGGCTGAACACAGCATATTGGTGCAAATTACACGACTTGCTTATGAGAACCTAGTGTCAGAGGCTGAGTTAGAAGCAAAGGCAAAGTCTGAGCAAAGCATAGATTCAGGCTTGGGGCTAGGACGCGAATTAACAGTCGGTACAAAATTGTGGGCTCAATTGCCACTGTGTTCATTAAGCGCAGGTTTATAGTCAGTCCTGACAAACGCCACATGTTGGATTGGGTTTTATCGCCAAAGTATTAAACGTCATTGATAGACCATCAATAATCAGTAATTTTCCAGATAACAGCTCTCCTATAGATGCGATACATTTGATGGCTTCTATTGCCTGAATGCACCCGACCATACCGACAATAGGAGAAAGTATACCGGCCTCTGAACAAGTAAGATTAGGTTGTGCAAACAGTCCTGACACACACGCATAACAGGGAGTATTAGGCTGCATAGTATAAGTCGAGACTTGACCTTCAAAGCGGATCGCCGCGCCGGAAACCAACGGCGTTTTCGCCGTAAAACATGCTTGATTGATACCTTGACGGCTCGATAGATTATCAGTGCAATCAAGTACAATATCATGTTGAGTCACTGCTTCTAACAAAGCCGCATCATCTAAACGCTGAGTAATCGTGTTAATGGTAACGTCAGTGTTGATTTGAGACAACGCCAACTTAGCTGACTGCGTTTTGGCTAACCCTACACGTTCTTCAGTATGGAGCACTTGACGTTGTAAGTTATTAAGCTCTACAACATCATCGTCTACCAATGTAATCTGTCCTACACCGGCAGCGACTAGATATTGGGCAGCACTGCACCCTAACCCGCCAACACCAATAATCAAAACACGGGCATGCCATAGTGCAGTTTGCCCATCAATATCCATTACCGGTAACATGATATGACGACTGTAGCGCAGTAATTGCGCATCGCTTAATTCGCTGTGTTTTTTTCCATTGGTGCTACTTGATATGGTCACTTGGCTTATCTCTTACTAGAAGTTGAGTTTGGTATATTAAATGCATATTCAATGGATATTAAAAGATTAAATCATAATCACCCTGCTGATGCACCATATTGGTTCATTAGCAGTGAGCCTAACAAACGACTAAAAGGTAACACGAGTAATGAGCCATGCGCCGCATCCTAAGCCAACACATTCACCAACACACAAGCCAACCAGTCAACTCACTCCTCTGAATGTGGCAGTATTAACCTTATCAGATACCCGCACCCCAGATAATGATACTTCAGGGGACTATTTAGTCGAACAACTGAGTCAAGCTGGTCACATCATAGCGGATAAACAGATCGTACAAGATGACAAGTATATAATGCGTGCGGTCGTATCACAATGGATTGCCTCCACTCATATTCAAGCAATCATTACCACCGGCGGAACCGGCTTTACTGAGCGCGATTGCACCCCAGATGCATTAAGTCCTTTATTTGATAAAACCGTAGAAGGGTTTGGTGAAATATTTCGGGCGGTGTCTTTTACTGAAATAGGATCATCGACGATCCAATCTCGCGCCCTTGCAGGAATGGCGAATAACACGGTTATATTTTGTTTACCTGGCTCCACTGGCGCATGCAAAACCGGCTGGACATTGATTCAACCGCAATTAGACTCAACCCATCGACCTTGTAATTTTGTTGCCCACTTAAAAGCAGCACCATTGTGTGACTCTCGTGAAACATCAAGAGGTACGCAATGAGTCACACAATAAATCACACAATCAGTCACAAAAAAAGCGGCTTGACTCATGTTGACGCGCAAGGCAATGCTAACATGGTGGATGTCACAGATAAAATAATCACAGTGAGAACCGCCACTGCACAAGGCAAAATCGCCATGAGCGCACAGACCATTCAAGCTATTATCGACAATACTAATGCCAAAGGTGACGTGTTGTTAACGGCGAAAATAGCCGGTATTCAAGGTGCCAAACGCACCGCTGACTTGATCCCATTATGCCACCCCTTAGCCTTATCGAAAGTCGATATTGATATCGAAGTAGATGCGGCCAACGGTTGGTTATCCGTCACTTCAATGTGTAAATTATCAGGCAAAACTGGCGTAGAAATGGAAGCGTTAACCGCCGTCAATGTCACATTATTAACGTTATTTGATATGTGTAAAGCATCCGATCCCGCGATGCGACTATTTGATATTCATGTACAACAAAAAACCGGTGGCAAATCCGGTAATTGGCAATATCCACAGGAGGGATTATGATCCGCGTATTATTTTTTGGACAACTTAAAGAGCAACTTGATTGTGCGGCATTGGATTTAGACACTCAGTCTATCGCTACCCCATCGACATTAGGTGCGCTATTACAGTATTTACAACGTGCTTATCCACAATGGTGTGATCAGCTCCAAGATAAGTCTCTATTAGGCGCTATCAATCAAACGTTAGTCAGCAGTGAACATCGATTATTGGATGGTGACGAAGTCGCGTTTTTCCCTCCGGTTACAGGAGGTTAAGATGATTTCAGTGCAATTCCAAGATTTTGATTTTGGGCATGAATATCAGCAATTAGCCGTCAATAATAGTCAAGATGGTGCGGTTGTATGTTTTGTTGGGTTGGTGCGAGATTACAATCAAGCGCACAGTGTTACTGGACTTCACTTAGAGCACTATCCGGGTATGACCCAAAAAGCGTTGGAAAGTATCGTGGCAGAAGCAAAATCGCGCTGGTCACTAGGTCGCGTTAGGATCATACACCGGGTTGGCGATTTAGGGATATCAGATCAAATCGTGTTTGTTGGTGTAACGAGTCGGCATCGGGAAGCGGCCTTTGCCGCTAACCAATTTATCATGGATTATTTGAAAAATTTCGCACCATTTTGGAAAAAAGAACTCACCATAGATGGTCCTTGCTGGGTGGCAGCACAAACGAAAGATCAGGCCGCGCTCACCCGATGGCAAGCGCCACAAGCGACAATGACTTAAGCTAAAAATTCATCAAACAGGGTAATGGTAACGGTTTCGCCAGCGGCATGGCCGGCATTATCTTGTGTTAACACCACAAAACAATTTGCTGTGCTTAAAGACGATAACATACCAGATCCTTGAGCTGATAGTGGCGTTACTATCACTTGCCCCGTTTCATCAACCGACCACACGCCACGTTGAAAATCAGTACGTCCTGCACGTTTTCGAATCTCAGTTTGAGTAATGGCTGTAAGTGTTTTGGGTGTCGGCATTGTTGTACCCGCTAAACGAAATAACGCCGGTAATACAAGTTGTTGAAATGTCACTGCCGCAGAGACAGGATTACCTGGCAATCCCATAAAGCTGCTATTGGGTAATTTCCCAAAAGCAAAGGGTTTTCCTGGCTTCATCGCGACTTTCCAAAATGCCGTGCGCCCCATTTCGTCTAGTACAGTTTTAGTATAATCAGCTTCTCCGACTGACACGCCACCTGAACTGATCACCACATCAGCATAGTCATCCGCTTGAGTAAATGCAGCGGCAATTGCCTCTTTATCATCGGCAATGATCCCCAATGATAAGACATCCGCTCCAAAACGCGATAACATCTGCTGAATCACGACCGAATTAGTTTCATAAATATGACCCGGCGCTAATGGCTCACCCGGATAAGTTAACTCATCCCCTGTCGCTAAAATTGCCACTTTAAGCTTACGCCATACATCAACTTGAGCACAGCCTAATGATGCTAATAACCCAAGATCAATGGCGTTTAAACGATGCCCGGCAGTAAACACAACTTGCTGTTGCGCAATATCTTCGCCAGCACGACGGATATTGGCATCTAGCTTAACCGGTTTGGTAATGGTTACCGCTTGCTCATTAACCACTGTCTGCTCTTGCATGATCACCGCATCAGTACCGACAGGAATAACGGCTCCGGTCATGATCCGAATGCATTGTCCATGTATTAACTCACCAACAAAGGGACGCCCCGCAAATGAATCGCCGACAAGCGTAAATTCGGTTAATAACTCACACGATGTTGAGCTACGTAAACCCGCGTCACACAATGCATAACCATCCATGGCTGAATTATCATGCTGGGGCACATTAATGGGAGAAACGACATCTTGTGCTACGATCCGTTTGTCGGCATCACTAATACGGATAGATTCAATGTCTGTCAAAGGAGACATTGCATCAACTAACAATTGTTGCGCTTGGGCAACCGTTAATAAATCAGGGGCAGAAAAACAATCCATTAAAAATGTACCTATATTTGGTGTCCGCGAAAAAGCGCTAATCATTAGCGCACCGCTCAAATATCAATAATACCTTATTGTAGATCAGTAAAAAGTACTTTTTTCAATATCGGCTTGTGACCTGCAATATGCTCATACTGCTGCGCAATATTTGTTGCTTGGTGATCAGCTTGCAATACCGGTACGCGAGTCGCATCGACTTGCTGATTAAATGCTTTCATATTTGCCATGAATGTGGCTTCTTTTCGCCATTCTCTATCCCGTATAGCGATCGAAACCGAACCAATTTCAGCAACATCCACTGAACGACTAAAACGCTTAAAACCACGATACGTAAATTGCTCCGCCACATGCTCGTGACTAAGTGAAATAAACTGTTGCATAAGTTGATGATACAACGTGTTGGCCTTGTTTCCAGTTAAGATTAAGCTCAATCTCACTCCTGCAAACTCGGCAAAAAAGTTACCGGTGACAGAATGCTCCATTGAATCGTCGACGGCATCATTAATTGCATCCAACTTACCTTGTTGACGCAATTCAATATCAACAAAGACGCGTTGTGCATCTAACTCAACATAATTAACTAAATGCATGCGTTGTCCGTCAAATTTAACCGAGTCTAAGGCATGTTGCAGCTGCGTTTCTTGCCACCGGGTATGAATATCCTTTGATTCATGATCGTTTTGGAATGTTTGAGTTGCTTGAGCACTGCACAACGTAGACGCCAGTAACGGCGTATCATGATGACCACTAAATGGTGTGCTATGTTTCTGCGAATGGGTATCAAGTAAAGTAAACACTTCACGAATTTCATGTTCTTTGGCTTTTTGCAAAGCTAGATAAACCGTTTGAATAATTTCAGCACTGGGTAGATTTTTTTCGACCCGCCATTTACGGCCATAGACGATATGCATGGGGTTAAGTGCATTATTCGCTTTGTAATTATCTTGGCCTAAAATACCAACCTGTATCACTAATGCGCCTTCGTCAATACTCACAAATACCGGATAACGCACGTCAAACTGAATATCGTTGACAATATCACTCACACTTTTATGGGTATGTTGATATTGTAAATAATGTTGTGGAATACACTGCTGAGAAGGGTTAATGGGGATGGATGGCGCGCCAGAGATTGGCATTTCCGCATCAGCATAAGCGAGAGGTAACAGTTGCTGTTGAGGCTTAAGGGTATAATCAGTCATGATACGGTGCTCTGTTATCATTAAATTTCGAACTAGATACCGAGTTAACGTGAGAACACCGTACAAAGATCAGTTTTTTACTTATTAAAACTGACCTTAAACAACATACTATATAATACTGGCACGGCTATTAATGTCAGTACAGTAGCAAACGCTAAGCCCCCCATAATCGTCACCGCCATATCAGCGAAGAATCGATCAAATAATAACGGAGCCATTCCTAATATAGTCGTGATTGCTGCCAACATCACTGGACGAATACGACTTAATGTAGCTTCAATAATCGACTGTCTCATATCTCCAGTTTCTTCTACTTGCAGATCGATTTCTTCAATCAATACAATCGCATTTTTGATCAGCATGCCAAACAAACTTAAAAAGCCCAGTAACGACATGAAACCAAATGGCATATCAGTAGCCAGTAAACCGGCGACGACACCCACCACGGCCATAGGGACAATTAACCATATAATGAGAGGTTGACGCACTTTACCAAATAACAATACAGAGATAATAAACATCAATAAAAACCCAGCGGGCAAGCCTTGACCTAATGCCGCTTGAGCTTCCCCTGCGCTTTCATATTCACCGCCCCACTCAAGTTGATAACCGTCTGGTAATACAATCGCTTCAATGTGAGGTTTGATACGAGTGAGTGCTTTTCCTGCGGTATCATTTGTACCTGGATCAGCATTTACAGTGATGGTTCGCAACCGATTACGTCGATGCACGAGGACTTCCTCACTGACTAACTCGACCCCTTTTGAAACTTGTTGAAATGGCACATAAACCCGCTGTTGTCTGCTCCATACTTGGCTATTGAGTAAGGCATTGATTGCACTGTCTTCTAAGCCTGACATTTTTGCCTTAATCGGATAGGTGTAATCGCCTTGTTGTACTTGGCCAAGTTTGAGTCCATTGCTGGCGTATTGGATAGTGTCATTAAAATCAGATCGCGTGATCCCGGATACACCGGCGTTGAATGAATCAAAATGACCATTTATCGCAAACCCTTTATCACGCCAGTTGTGACGAATATCCACTAAGTTGCCATCCGCCCGCATGACACGTTCGGCTTGTTATGCTAAATCTCGCAAGACACTTGCATCAGGGCCTGAAAAACGTGCCGCCAATTTAGCACCGCCACCGGGTCCAAATTGCATACGCTCTAAATAAAACTCAGCATTCAAGTCCAGTAAACCAATTTCTGCCATCAACGCTTGTGATAGCGCTTCAATATCGTCTTTATCAGCAACGCGGATCAATAATAACCCATAACTTTCATTTCTGGCTTGTGGCGCATACGTTAACGTAAACCTATCCGCTCCTCGCCCGACATAACTGGTCACCGACTCCACCAGTGGATTCGTCATAATGTATTGTTCAACATTATGCAGTTGTTTATCCGTTTGACGGTTATCTTGATCTTGCGGTCCCCAATAATGAATAAAAAATATCGGCGCATTGGATGGCGGAAAAAAACCTTGTTTGACGTACCCAAAACTGGCATACGCAACGAGAGTGATGGCAAATAACACCGTGATCGTGATCCAACGTAAGCGCAAACACACATGTAACACAGATAAAAACATGCGATAAAATAATGAACGCTCAACAATTTGACTCGACGCTTCATCGGGTCGATATAAATATGCGCCTAATAATGGCACTAAGGTGATCGCCAGTACCCAACTGAGTAATAACGAAATCATGACCACTGCAAACAACGAATATAAAAACTCCCCTGTCGCATCATCAGATAACCATCCCAGATATCAAATTTGCCACTGACCAACTACAAAATCTAATTAAAGGCAGTTGTTTTTGGCCACAGTTTTTAAAGATTGAAGCACCCTTAACTGATGAACAAAAACAGTACATTGCCACAGAAAGCGCAGCGATGTTTTTAGCGAGATATAGACAGGTATCTATTTAGGCGGATCAACTCGATTAGCATTAGAGCTATTAACTCGATACCAGCCTGCTATCGAATAACGATCACGCTGAGTAGGTAACACTTCGTGCAGATGATCTTCACTCAAAAACACAGCTATCGTGGCAAAACTTGGAATAACCTTGATTCCGTCAGTCACCTTATCATCAGTATAAATTACGAGCTCTCCGCCATCATCCATACCCCAATCTGGGTTGAGATAAACGACCACAGATAACACGCGGTTAGCTTGACCTTTAAATGCATCTAGGTGTTTTTTGTAAAAGCTACCAGGAGGATAATGTGCAAAATGGCTTTCAAATGAAAACAGCCCCATAAACAAATGCCGATTAAGGTAATGTTGTAACCGAGCAGACCATGCAAGCCAGTCTCGCCCCGCTGAACTTTCACCATTGATCCAAGCAATCGTATCACGGCGCACAAAGCTATTTTGATGTAATTGTTGTAACCGTCCGATCCCTGCGTCATCAAATTGATACTCAGGCATATGCATAACATGATCATGCAATGATTCAGCTAAATCCAAAGGTAAGGCATTAGGCTGGATACTGAAGCCTTTGGCATGAATATCATTAGCTATTTGCGCAAACAACGTATCGTTGTACTCTGGAGGGGTTTGCAGCAGGGTTAAATCAAGAATTTCCAAGTGTGTTTACTTAAAGCGGATAATGGTAAGACTTTTACGCTAGTTTGATAGATTGGGCAAGGATTAATACGTTTAGCATAGAATTGAAAAAGTCTAAGTCACAATTCTCTGCCAAGTTATGGGTCATCTTCGATAGTATTTATACCGCAAAAGCGCTACATTTAGTGATGTAAGCAAATTTACATCAAAGGGAAATTGAATGATGACAAGCGCACAACTTTTTTATTATGTGGTGTTGATCCTGGGTAACGCCCTAGCTGCTTTATTAATATTGGTTAGTAGTGGGCTGTTCGCATACTGCTTATTGATAGCGACAATATTATATTCTATTGTTGGTTTTTATGATTTATTCTTTAGTTCACATAGTTTAAATCAACTTTATCCGGTGTTAGCTTATATTCGTTATGCGCTTGAGTCTTTTCGGACTGAGATCCAACAGTACTATATCGCCAACAATATCGAAGAAATGCCGTTTAATCGAGAACAACGAGATTTAGTATACCGCCGAGCCAAAGGCGTGACGGATACCCTCCCCTTTGGTACTCAACGTGATTTAATGCAAGCTAATTACCAAAGTATTTGGCATTCACTCGCACCGACAAAGGTTGATCAAACTTCACGCAGAGTAAAAATTGGAGGGCCTGATTGTACACAGCCCTACTCTTCGTCTTTATTCAACATATCCGCAATGAGTTATGGTGCGATTAGTGCCGAAGCGATTGAAGCGCTTAACAAAGGCGCACAATTAGGTGATTTTTATCACAATACTGGTGAAGGGGGTTTAAGCCCACATCACCTAAAACATGGCGGGGATATTGTTTGGCAAATAGGTACGGGATTATTTGGTTGTCGCAACGCGAATGGTCGGTTCGATCCCGATGCCTTTGCTAAATTAGCCAATCTAGAACAGGTCAAAATGATTGAAGTGAAATTATCCCAAGGTGCTAAGCCCGGACACGGCGGTGTGTTACCTAAAGCTAAAATCACCGACGAAATAGCGCTCATTCGAGGCATTAAAAAAGGTGAAGATTGTGTATCACCGGCTGTTAACCCAGAATGTGACACTCCATTAGCGCTACTTGAATTTGTGCAACAATTACGGACACTCGCCAATGGCAAACCTATCGGTATCAAACTGTGCATCGGTAATCCTGCTGAGTTTTTATGTTTGGGTAAGGCGATGATCGAAAGTAACATTTTTGTCGATTTTATTACTGTTGATGGAGCTGAAGGCGGAACGGGAGCAGCTCCAGTCGAATTTAGTAATCGTTTGGGTATGATGTGTATAGAAGGGACATACCTAGTACATAATGCACTACTAGGATTAGGTATTCGAGACAAAATAACAGTCATCGCAGCAGGTAAAACCGCCACCGGTTTTGATATACTTAACAAATTGGCGTATGGCGCAGATGTTGTTAATGCGGCTCGTACTTTTATGCTGGCGCTAGGCTGTATTCAGTCACGTCATTGTGATAGTAATAAATGCCCGACCGGCATTGCGACCCAAGATAAAAATCGCTCTAAAGCCATTAATGTTGAATTAAAAAGTCAACGCGTCGCTTCTTTTCAAAAACTCACATTAAAGAGTTGTTATGATTTAGTTGGAAGTATGGGACTTGATGATATGACAAAGCTCACCCAAAGCATGATTAAAGTAAGAATGCCTAACGGGTTACTGGATGCAAATTCACTAAGTGACTTTGTGCTTGAACACAAAGAGTTAATACGACACTGTCCCAAAGGAATGTGGGACACATGGTGGCAACAGGCATCGAGCCATTCTTTTCAAATTGAGCCTTA
>JAQXDG010000047.1 GCA_029251505.1 Glaciecola sp.
CCATCTAAAATATTATCGCCTAAGTTACCTTGCAAGGTGTTATCTAATCCATTACCAATGACATAGGTATCTGCAATACCTACTAACTGACCGTTTTCAATGCCGGCTTGCAAGATCAAATTCTGACTTGAACGGATAGAATCATTACCTCCGGTATCAATAATCACATCTAAGTTGTCACTTAAGACATAAATATCGTCACCTAAGCCACCTTCCAGAATGTCTGCGCCTAAACCACCGGCTAAAATATTATTTCCAGCATTCCCAATGAGATGATTATCAAGTGAGTTACCGCCAGCAGTGAAATCGCCTTCCCCCGTTAAGGTTAAATTCTCAACATTAGAAGAAAGTGTATAACTGGTATTGGCAAAAACAGTATCCGTGCCTTGTTCTTGTAACTCTATGACGCGATCCGCTTTTGAATCGACATAATAGGTATCACTACCTAATCCACCAACCATACGGTCAATACCATTACCGCCATCAAGAACATCATTTCCACCTTCACCAAATAATACATCTCTACCTAAACCACCACTGAGCGTATTGACTTCATCATTGCCTGACAAAATATTATCCAATGTATTACCGGTAAGATTAATCGCCTTACCATCAGCAGCGAGTAGATTTTCAACATTCGTCGGAGCAGTCATATTAAAACTCGTCACGACGAGATCTTCACCACCAGCACCGCCGCTTATGACTTCTAACACAACATCATTGAGCTGTTCAACAATATAAATATCATTACCTGGTCCACCCGCCATCAAATCGCCATCTGGACCACCATCAATGTAATCATTACCTGCAGAGCCATCAATTTTATCTGCCCCTGAGCCGCCTAAAATAGTATCGTTACCTAAACCAGCTAGGAGTCGATCATCTCCAGCATTACCAACCAACAGATCATCACCGCTATTTCCGTAAATGGTGTCTGCTAAGATGGATCCATATAACTCATCATCTCCAGGGGTGCCTGAACTTGATTCACTATCGCCACTGACTTCCAAGTTGAGTGTCCAATTTGTTGCTAACCCTTCAGGATCAACAGCCTGTATAGTCACACCACCAATCGGACCGTTTACATTTTCAGAAAGGCTGAAACTCAAACGTTCGAGTTGATCTAAACTCAATACTTGATTTAAGGTAATGGGTGCAGAATCTAGACTGACCGAACCAATTTCAGGTAAACCGATAATCGTGACGCTTGTAATATCACTTTCTGGATCACTCGGAGCAAGTAAATCTAATGTCACTTCTGTTTGCTCAGGATAATTAATCACCAGCTTACTATCATCCGTCGTAAATTGTGGAGCATCATTCACCGCATCAACAAATAGATGTATGCTCGACTCTGAGGTCACCCCGTTTTCATCTGCCGCACTATAACGAATATAGCCAGCATCACCATTGGCGTTTTGTTCGGTCTGGTAGTTTAATTCGGTAAACTCATCCGCAGTAAACTCCGAGCCAACTGCGACTTGCGCACCGGTTTTATCGAGTATTTTACCGAAACTAGGCAGTTCCAATATTGTTACTGTGACAGCGGTTCCCTCAGGATCGACTGGAGCATTAAAACCTAATGGTAATAAATCGGCATCTTCTAACAACGTTATCTCTGATGGGTCATCGAGCACTGGACCTTGGTCTGGACCAAATTGCAACGTTAGAATATCATCAGCGGTTTCACCAAACTCATCTGTCGCTGCGACTTTAATTTTTAACGAACCTTGATAATCTTCTGGTGGCACACCCGTAAAGGTACCCGTCTCTTCGTCATAGCTTAACCATTCGGGTAATTCACCACCGGCGGCATCACTCACCGCGATAGATAATTGTCCTTTTTCAGACTCATCAGCATCACTAAAGGCATCCGCAGGGATCTGTAAATCAATACCCGAAGACGTGCCTATCACTATCGTATTTTCAAAGAAAGATTGATTGGCAACCGGTGCGTTATTACCCACTTTTTCAGATAAGCTAATATCACCATCAGCAAACACAATTCGTTCGATACCGGTTAACTTATCTGTGCCTTCATCACCATTCGAGGTTTTATTATCAATCACAGTGATGGTTTCGGTTGTCGCATCCCAAGAAACATTATATTCATTGGCATTACCGGCATACACCGCCGTATCACTTCCCGTTCCACCGGCGAGCGTATCATCACCCAAACCACCTTCAAGCACATCATTGCCTGCACCAGCATTAAGAATATTGTTGGCCTCATTACCGACCAGTTTATCTGCCCCTTTGCCAGAAAAGGCATTTTCAATCACTGACCAATTAGCAATGCCATACGTCACGGTATTGGCAGCAATAATACCATCGAATAAATCAATGTATGCATCAAACCGAACCGCAGCAGCATTAATCGTATCGATTCCAGCATCGTCTTCTAAGACACTCGTTGTGTCGTTTTGGAAACCTTCGTCAGTGAAGATATAGGTGTCATTGCCATCATCGCGTTCACCGTATACACGCAAGGATAAGCTTTGGATCGTACCGGTCTGTTCTGCTCTCACGTCAGTAACGGTAACCGTCCAAGTCCCCGTTGCTTCTTCTCCCCAAAATTGCACACTGGAAAAATCCCACAATAAATGCGTCGGTACACCACTATCGATACCCGATTCACCAAACGGAAGTTCATCTGTCACCGTCGGGCGATTCATTAAGGTCGATACCGTGCCATTGGGTGAGGTCAGCGTAATTATCAAATCACCTAAACGCTCATGACGCACATCGATGCCTAATTCAACGTGTTCCACCATTAACGGTGAATCAATATCAAAAGACATGGTAAATGCCGTGCCATCGCCATCAGGGATGGACTCTAACATTCCAAATTGACGATCAGATGCACTGACTTCATTAATCGCCGTGTTTTGTTCTTGCCACGTTAATGCCAATTGCACCGCGGCATAAGCATCAACAACACCAAAACCGGATTTATCATTAAATGACAAGCCACCTAAGTTAAGATCGGAGGCGCCATTTTCTTTCCAACTTTGTGCATCAGGATGACGCGTCGAATACGCTAAGATCTTTTGGACATCGCGATAACCTAGATCCGGATTCGCTTCGAGCATCAAAGCAACGATCCCCGAAACCATAGGCGCAGAGGCCGAAGTCCCGCTAAAGTTAGTAAATGCACTAGAAGGATTATTGCCCAAGCCGTTTTGGTGTCTGTCTGTAGTGATCATGTTTTCACCATAAGAGGCGACCAACACACTGGCGCCTGGTGTAGAAAAGCCAGATGCTTGATCCGACGAATTCACAGAGCCTACCGTAATGACTTCACGCGCGTTTTGGAAATTATGATAGTTGGTATTGTCATTTATACCCGCAGAATTACCCGCAGAGAAAACAAATACCGTCCCTTTGCCATCTCGTCCCTGTTCAACACCCTTACGGATATTAAACCAATCAAAAGTGTGCTGAGTGGAGTTAAAGTTATCAGAGAAAGGCGCAATGGCACCCCAACTGTTATTACTGATATCAAACTGCCATTGTAGTCCTAATGCTTGTGTCATGTGACCCCAAGCCCATTTAACTCGTGTAGAGGCTATTTCAGCATCCTGCGCAGTCCCCACAATACCGGTTTCGTTATTTGCAACAGCTGCAATAATACCCGCAACCATGGTACCGTGATTATCCGGTGGTCCAATCAAATATGGATACTTAGTATTGCCATCTTGTGTATCAAACTGCGTATCAAAGGCTAATGAGAAATCTAAATTTCCTTGTAAATCAGGGTGTGATGTATCAATCCCATCATCCACCACGCCGATTGTTACTCCAGCTCCGGTGATCTGACCGTTAAGCTCGTCAATATTGGCTAAATCAAGGTACCACTGCGAACTCGCTAACGGATCGGCTAAGCCGCTGTACAACTCTCGTACTCGTAAGGTGTAAGTCCCAATTGCATCCGCTCGACCGCCCATATCCAAATAATATTCACCCGATGCAGTTGGGGTAAATTGAATACGTGAATCAAGACCCGCCCCCGTATTATCATCCATCGCCAATTCAGTACCATCGGCACTTAAGATCCGCAATGTTGAATCAGATAATGACCCACCAGCGCCATCGCCATCAGCGAGTAGATCAATAACATAGACTTTACCGCCTTCGAGCGTCACTCGAGCCCAGTCGTGATCCCCTGCCACTTCAATCTCACCTGATAATGGCTTGCCTGGACCCACTATTGCAGCAGATTGAGTATCTGAACTGTAATCATCATCCGGATTATCATCAGCTGAACGCAGACGCGTATCGAGTGTATATGTACCGATGTTACCCGGTAAATCAGCCCCCGTAATCTCAATAAAGTATCGTCCATCAGTGAATACTGAAATCGCCATTTCGGCCCGACCGGTATCATCATCAATGTTACCAACACTAACCAGTTGACCTTGCGCATCTAATAAACGAAGTTCGGCTTGTGCTAGTGAGCCTAAACCATCATAAAAACTCTTCACAGAGAAATCATAAATGTTGCCAGCCGTTAGATTAACCGCAAAGATATCTTTGTCGTCTTCACTGCCAATTTTGCCACTGGCACTTTCATTGATTGCCAAGACAGTATCGTTAGCGTTATCGAATTCATCGATAGTATCAATCACATCATCCGGGGCACTTACCCCTAAATCAATGACACGAATTTGATATTGTCCCGTTTGCGTCGATTCTAATGGTGATAACTCTATGGTTAACGTACCATCAGATTCAGCGACAATATAACCTTCATCAAATGCTGAAGGCGCACCAACAACCACACTTGATTCTATTTGTTGTTGATTAAAATATAATTCATCAACAGTAAATGAGGCAGAAGTTAATGCTTGTGAAGGCGTGTCGATATTGATGCTAAAGACTGGCGAAGTTGAATCAACAGCGTATTGTTCTTCCGTAAAGACACTTGTGATTTTTACCAAACCAATCTGCGCATCAACAATACCCAGACCACTTTGTGCAAAGGTAATATTATCGGTATTAATAGTACCTATCAACGCATCCGAGAAGCTTAATTCAGTATACACATTCTCCAACCCCTGAGCCCAATCTGCTTGTGCACTTGATGCAACAAAGAAATCGATCGTCGATGTACCATCGTCATTAATCGTAATAACCTGCTCAAACGCCGTAATCAAATTACTGACAGTACTTGATTGAAAGCTCATGTTTAACTGCGCATTAGGCAAAGGTGCAATATTACCGTCGCGAATAGCAACCGTTTCAATGCGGTATTCATGCCCTTCATTTAAGGCAATCGTATAAGTATCCGTATCGCCAACTAAACTAATATTACCGATGGTTTCGCTCAGAATATTCGTCCCATCATTGACAAAACTCAGCTCCACTGGCCCAGATGAATCTTCATCTGACGCATCACCCAACGCGAGGTTAACTTTATAGTTACCCGTTGAGCCAGCACCGTCTATGACTCTGGCATAAAACGTCCCAGAACTATGAGCAATGAAGGTTGCACCAGCAAATCCATTATCGGTCTCTAACCCATCACCAATCGCAATAATACGTCCTTGCCCATCAATCACTTCGACCATAGGACGGCTCATCGTCGAACCATCAGTTAGTTGGGCACTAAAGGTATATACTTCATCTTGAGTGACTGAGAAGCTGAACCAATCTTTATCTGAATCAGTAGCACGGCCCACTGAATCAATCGCTCGAACACCAAAACTACCCTCGTTGTATTGAATACCGCCCATGAGTACTTCGTCTAACGCGATAGCGGTGGCAGTTTGTTGTGTGTTGCCATAATCATCTGGCGCGCGAGTAATCAGCGTATAGGTACCCGTATCTTCAGCGCTATTTGCTTTGACTACAATATAGAAATCACCGGACGCAATAGGTGTGTATTGCAACGATGGCTCGTTACTGATCAGCATATCATCAACAGATTTAATCAGTGTACCGCTAGCATCTCGCAATTCGATTAATGGGTCGCCTAATGTGCCGAAACCTGACGCTAACGCTTTAAGTTTAAAGACATAAGACTCATCAGCATCTAAGTTCACTCTAAACCAGTCTTCATCACCTTGAGTTAATAAGTTACCATCAAAAATATCACCGGCCGTTAACTCTATGTTCGTAGCGATATTGTTAGGTACATCATCAGCTGGAATATTGCGCTCAGAGATACTTAAATTATATGTACCACGGTTAGCATTATTGTTGGCAGAAAGCTCGACATAATAAGTACCAGTTTCTTCTGGAACAAAATAGAACTTGGCATCATTGCCTTTGCCACCATTGTTGTTGAAATCAACCAAGAAACCTTTTTCATTAAAAATACGCACATACGGGTCAATTAGTGTTCCGGCATTACTGGCAAAGCCTTTGCCGTCAATGAGATAGACTTTATCTGCATCAAAGGTCACTTTAAAGACGTCTTTATCACCAGGGATCCCAATAACACCTGCTGTGGTAATCGTTTCTGTACCATTTAAGGTAATCGCCGTTGCCGTTTCATCAAGCACCGACGCATGATCATCAGGCGGTGCAAGAGTAACGTTGATCTCATAAGCACCGATGTCATATTTAAAGGCGCTACCTATATCAAAGTAGT
>JAQXDG010000084.1 GCA_029251505.1 Glaciecola sp.
CAATATCGGATCCGTTGTTGGCTCTACTGGTAACCCAGGGCAAGCTAACTACGCAGCAGCCAAAGCTGGTGTGATTGGTTTTAGTAAATCAATGGCACGTGAAGTCGCTTCTCGCGGTATTACTGTTAATGTTGTGTCACCGGGTTTTATTGATACTGATATGACTAAAGTACTCAGCGATGAACAAAAAGAAGCGATTTTTAAAGATGTACCAGCTAACCGCTTAGGTCATCCAGAAGAAATAGCAGGTACGGTTGCATTTTTAGCAAGTGATGTGGCTGCATATATCACTGGCGAAACGATTCATGTCAATGGCGGCATGTATATGGGATAGGTAACTTGTTGATTTTATCATCAATAGCCGATTGCCCCAAAAGTTGAATAAATTCGAATTTTGCCGACAAACCTTGAGAAATCAGCTCATTTTGTCTAATATTCATTCGAATCGTGGTTCGACCACATTGTAAAACTTAATTGTCACTTGCATATAGTGGCAATGCAAAATAAACTAGCGAAAATTTTTTCCAAGTCAATCAAGGGAATATACAACATGAGTAACATCGAAGAACGCGTAAAGAAAATCATCATCGAACAACTTGGCGTAAAAGAAGAAGAAGTAAAATCAGAAGCATCATTTGTTGACGATTTAGGTGCGGATTCTTTGGATACTGTTGAGTTAGTAATGGCTCTAGAAGACGAGTTTGATACTGAGATTCCAGATGAAGAAGCTGAAAAAATTACTACAGTCCAGTCTGCAATTGACTATGTCAATGCCCACAACGACGCGTAATTAATAGATTTATATAAAAACGGCTCATTACGGGCCGTTTTTTATTTGTATAGAAAAAATATGGAGAACTCCATGGCTAAAAGAAGAGTAGTAGTCACTGGTTTAGGTCTTATTACTCCAGTGGGCAATAATGTTGATACCACTTGGAAGAATATTTTGGCAGGAAAATCAGGTAT
The DNA here is from genome assembly GCA_029251505.1 of Glaciecola sp. Taxonomy (GTDB): domain Bacteria; phylum Pseudomonadota; class Gammaproteobacteria; order Enterobacterales; family Alteromonadaceae; genus Opacimonas. The sequence goes on from JAQXDG010000084.1 coordinate 967, forward strand.
CGGTCCGATTACCCATTTTGATGCGACGGACTATAGTACCCGTTTCGCCGGCGAAGCCACTGATTTTGATTCTACTGAATACATCGAGAAAAAAGAAACCAAAAAAATGGATCGGTTTATTCAGCTTGGTATCGCAGCGGGTATCCAAGCGCTCGACGATGCGAATTACCCTGTTAATGAACAAACTGCACCTCGTGTAGGTGTCGCTATTGGTTCCGGTATTGGCGGCTTGCCACTGATCGAAGAAAACCATATCAAATTATTAAAAAGTGGTCCACGTCGCGTGTCGCCATTTTTTGTTCCTTCTACCATCACCAATATGGTCTCTGGATTTTTATCTATCATGCGCGGCCTTAAAGGTCCAAATTTAAACGTTGTCACAGCTTGTACTACCGGAGTTCATAACATTGGTATTGCTGCTCGTACAATTGCGTATGGCGATGCTGATGCGATGGTTGCTGGTGGTGCCGAATCAACGATTACGCCATTAGCGATGGCTGGCTTTGGATCAGCTCGCGCATTATCGACTAACAACGATAACCCTCAGCAAGCGTCACGTCCTTGGGATGACGCTCGCGATGGCTTTGTGATGGGTGAAGGGGCGGGTGTGGTCATGCTGGAAGAGTATGAGCATGCTAAAGCGCGTGGCGCACACATCTATGGTGAATTAGTTGGTTTTGGTATGTCAGGTGATGCGTATCATATGACATCGCCACCTGAGACAGGTGAAGGTGCTGCCGCTGCAATGCAAAATGCAATTAACGATGCCGGTATCAATGTAACTGAAATTGGTTACATCAACGCCCATGGCACGTCTACTCCAGCTGGCGACAAAGCTGAAATAGCAGCCGTAAAATCGATTTTCAAAGAATCTGCACATGATGTCTTAATCAGTTCGACGAAATCAATGACGGGGCATTTGTTAGGAGCAGCAGGCTCGGTTGAAGCGATTTTCACGATCCTAGCATTACGTGATAAATTAGCACCACCGACGATCAATTTAGATAACCCAAGTGCTGATTGTGATTTGAATTTAGTACCCCATAAGCCACAATCGTTTGCACATGCTTATGCATTATGTAATTCGTTCGGTTTTGGTGGCACCAATGGGTCGTTGTTGTTTAAACGCCTTGATTAAAAAATATCCAATCAATCTATTAAACGCAGGTTTAGCCTGCGTTTTTTTATGCCTAAAGCAAATGTACTGTTCAGGATCCTCAGAATATACAAGAACAGTTGAAAATTAACGCATTTTTGTCTAATGTAGCGCTATGAATTTAACTATTTTATCATCAATAACACAGACTAGTGTCAGCATTAATGATCGAGCTTTTAATTATGGCGATGGTTTTTTTGCGACGATGCGACGTGCTCACCACTCGATACAGTTGCTTGATTTACATATACAGCGACTCAAATCGGATGCACGGCGTTTAGGCTTTAGTATTGATAACTGGGATGAATTAGTTGAACAGCTTGAAGCCTCAGCGTTGTTATGCCAATCTGAATCAGTCATTAAGGTCCTGATATCTAGAGGTGAGGGTGGTCGAGGCTATTCCCAAATGACGGCTCAACATCCTATCGCGTTAATTTCCACAGGTCTATTGCCGAGTAATCCGTCTAGCTTACGAGTCTCTGTTGCACAGGGTTTTTTAGCTGAACAACCATTATTAGCAGGGATCAAACACCTTAACCGTTTAGAGCAGGTATTGTTTAAGCGCCAAGCGGATGAATTAGGCTTAGATGATGTGCTGTGTTTGGATATTCATCAGCATCTCATCGAAACCAGTAGCGCAAATGTATTTTGGTACAAAGACGGTAAATGGTTCACGCCAGAGCTTTCACGCTGTGGTGTAAACGGTGTGTTTCGACAATTTTTGTTAGCTCTGTTTTCTGAATATGGTATTGATTGTATGATTGGTGAGTTTGGTATACATGAACTCGTGTCTGCTGATTCGGTGTTTGTGTGTAATGCGGTTCGAGGCATGATCCCCGTCGGCGAGTTATTACTTCCTATAAACAGAAAAAACAATCAGTCTGTCATCACGCAACAATTATTTGATGAACCTGCCATTCGGTTTTCTAATGATCAATGTCAAGCCTTACAATCATTAATCACAGACCAATTACAGCGAGTCGATCCCCCGTTATGTATTTTATTTCATGAATCCTAACATCACCCAAAGGGTGACTATTATTGCAGTCCTTTCTCCGTTATTGCTGGTGTTTGCATTAATCAGTGCTTGGGGCGTCAATCAACAACATGCCAAAGCGCTGAGTTTACCAGAAGACAAACCGGTTTATTTTGCCGTGTCATCAGGTACGAATTTGTATCAAGTGTTTGATCAATTAACCGCTGCAGGTTATCTATCACAGACCGGTCTGTTGCGTAAGATCTGGTTAAAAACGAATCCGCAATTTACCCAAATCAAAGCCGGTTGGTATACATTATCACCTGATATGACCTTGTTGCAATTTGTGCAGGATATCCATAAAGGAACGACCACCACACATCAAATTACCCTAGTGGAAGGACAGACATTGTGGCAATGGCTGGCGCAAATGGAAAAACTCGATACGATTGAGTTAGATATTAGCTTTGACTCGGATACTTATACGTATAGCGATACACAAGGTAATGTTTGGCGTGAGGGGTATGTGTTACCCGAAACTTATCAATATCATCATTTAAGTAAGGCAAGTGATATTCTGTTGCTTGCCTATACCGCTCAACAAGACGTTCTCGCAACCTTACTCAAAGACAAATCGTTACCACCTGGGATACACTCTGAACATGAATGGATTACTTTGGCCTCTATCATTGAAAAAGAAACGGGTGTGGCGCATGAGCGCGAACATATCGCAGGTGTCTTTTTGAATCGGCTCGCTCGACGCATGCGTTTACAAACCGACCCAACGGTGATTTATGGCGAGGGACCTGACTTTAATGGCGATATCACACGACAAAATTTACGTGCTAAAACGCCTTTTAACACCTATGTCATAAAAGGGCTACCACCGACACCCATTGCTGGTGCATCCAAAGCTGCACTCGCATCGGTATTGAACCCTAAGAGCACTGAGGATTTATATTTTGTGGCAAAAGGTAATGGTGAGCATTATTTTTCAGAAACTTTGCAACAACACAATCAAGCTGTGAGACAATATCAGTTAAACCGTTCCGCAAAATAATAAGAGCACGTCTTGATGAGTATCCCTGGAAAATTTATTGTAGTTGAAGGTCTCGAAGGTGCTGGCAAAAGTACCGTTATTTCTGCCATTAGTGATGTCTTACATGCTCATGATATTCCCTTTGTGTTGACCCGAGAGCCAGGTGGTACACCGATGGCTGAAGCTATTAGAGAGTGTGTTAAACATGATTGGCAAGACGAACAAGTTACTGAGCAAACTGAGTTGTTGCTCATGTATGCGGCGCGCTCTCAGTTAGTTGAAAATCGAATTAAGCCAAGTTTGGCAAAAGGTCATTGGGTTGTGGGTGATCGTCATGACTGGTCCTCTTTGGCTTATCAAGGCGGCGGCCGTCAGGTTAACCAAGCACATTTAATGGCGATTCGTGATTTAACGTTGGACGGGTTTACTGCTGATTTGACCATTTATTTGGATATTGATCCGCAAGTCGGACTTGAGCGCGCTCGTTCTCGTGGTGAACTTGATCGTATTGAGCAATCCGGCATTGCATTTTTTGAGCGTGCACGAGCAACATATTTAAACTTAGTTGAGCAGTCTGACAGTGCTTTACTCGTTGATGCGAGTCAAAGTATTGAGCAAGTTCGTACTACGGTGATTAATCATGTTCAAGCATTTGTAAAAGGTTAATTATGTATCCTTGGTTTATTGCATTACACCATAAATTGATGCGCAGTGCTGCTGCACAATCGTTGCATCATGCATTACTAATTAACGCCAAGCCGGGAATGGGAAAGCATGAATTTGTCCATACCTTAGCGAACGATTTATTATGTCATGCACCATTCAACTTAACAGCATGCGGCCAATGCCAAAGCTGTTTGTTAAACAACGCACATACGCACCCTGATCGCTATGTGATTGCCAGTGATAAACAAATATCTGTCAATGAAATACGTGAAGCCTTAGTTAAGTTACAAGATCACGCGCAATTAAGTCAACGCAAAGTATTGATTATTGAACACGCTGATACGATGACAGAAGCGGCGGCTAATGCATTGTTAAAAACACTCGAAGAGCCCACTGATAATACCTATTTATTATTAACGGTGAGTGATATTCAACGATTATTACCCACGATACTTAGCCGCTGTGAAAAAAATACTGTCACTGCGCCCAGTGCCGCTGAGATCACTTCGTGGTTACACGAAACTCATCAACAAACGGTTGCCGAGGACATGATGCGTGCTTATCAATATGCACCATTGAGTATTGCTACGGCGCTGTTGGAGACCCCTGAAACCAATTATTTAAGCTTTAAACAAGATCTAGGTGCGATTAAAAAAGGACAGATGCACAGTGTATCTTTTGCCCAAAAATGGCACCAACAGGCTTATCAGTGTTTAGGTTGGTTACAACTTATGCTGCAAAGCAAATGCTTGAATGCCCCTGATGACGCTTCGCGCTTACATTATTTAGATGTATCTGAATTTGTGCGTACTGAAATGCAACGTGTCCATCATCAGGGCATTAATAAACGTTTAGTCCTTTCCCATGTCATCGATAAAGTAATGAGTTAACCATGTTTGTAGATTCACATTGTCATTTGGACAAATTAGATAAAAATCCCGAAGAACTAGCCCAAGCCGTAGCTTATGCTCATCAACGCGGTGTCGAGCATATGTTATGTGTTGCTGTTAGCGTTAAAGAGTTCGATAGTATGTTAGATACAGTTAAGGATTTTGCAAATGTATCTGTGTCCTGTGGTGTTCACCCTTGTTATGAAGAAGACATGACCGATTACGCCACCTTACTCGATTATGCTCAGCGTGAGCAGGTTGTCGCAGTAGGGGAGACGGGTTTAGATTACTATCACTCGACCGATACCAAAGCCGTTCAGCAACAAAGTTTTATAGAGCATATTAAGGTGGCTTCTGAAGTGCGTAAACCACTCATTATTCACACTCGTAACGCACGTGAAGACACGATTGAACTTTACCAAGCACATATGAATGAACATACAACCGGTGTCCTTCATTGCTTTACTGAGTCATTAGAAATGGCGCAACAAGCGATAGATTTAGGTTTGTACATTTCATTATCAGGTATTGTGACCTTTAAATCGGCAAAAGAACTGCAAGAAGTCGCAAAAATGATCCCCATCGACCGACTATTAATTGAAACAGATTCCCCTTGGTTAGCACCCATTCCATATCGCGGTAAGCCAAATCAACCTGGATATGTAGTTGAAGTCGGTGAATTTATTGCCCAGTTGCGTGGCATCTCTGTAGCAGAATTGGCTCAACAAACAACGGATAATTTTTATCGGTTGTTTAATACAGTACCACGCAAAAATGCCCAAGTCTGACGTGGCGTTTTTATTAAGTAGTTGGCGACAACGATTAGCTCGTTCGTTGCATCTAGGTCGTAGCAAACCGCACGCACGTTTTGTGCAATTAGCTTCTCTTGGTCAAGACGGACGTGTACAGAATCGAACGGTAGTCTTTCGTGGGTTTGTGCATGAGACTGATCAGATTATTATGATTACTGATACTCGTTCGGATAAATATATAGGGTTACAACAACATCCTCAGGTCGAACTTTGTTGGTATTTTGAAAAATCGCGAGAGCAATATCGTGTGAATGGCGAGGTGCTCATTGTGACCAGTGAGTCTCTCGATGCTCCGTTAAGAAAGCAGGTGTGGCATAGTTTGTCAGTTTCCGCTAAGGAACAGTTTTATTGGTACTTAGATAAAACAGCCGTGGATGGATTAGTTGCTAAGAGCCTTATTCCAGAAACATTTTGTGTGCTACTGTTACACCCATCGCGCGTTGACTATCTTTATCTTGGTGAAACACATCAACGTAAAATTAGCCAATTAAGCCACAACACATGGCAAGAAAAACCCATAAACCCATAGCAGCAATGATATTGGATAGGTGTATTCTCGCTCGGTAAGCAAGCACTACCAAGGTCCAACAATAACATTATCTGTGTTTTTAATAACATCTAAAACTGTTACATTGACTTGATATTGTTGTGCAGCTTGTTGAATTAGTGTGGTCTGAACAAGACTAAACTGATGATTTTCTATATACACACTTTGACACTCCCCACTACGAATAATTTTCATTACCCAAGGAAAGACGAGTTCTTGAATTGGTTTTTGAATACGTATACCGCTAGACATATCATTCGCAAACTTAATTGAATCACTCAATAAATACTGCCACTTATCACGCTGATGTGTAACTGCATCTTCAGATGCACCATATTGTAATGTGTTAATTGAGTAAATTTGGTGTAATGCTTGATTAGCTAACATTGGCAAAGCCTTGTTTATTTATACAGTGGTTATAAATATAGTACTGTATAAATAAACAGTCAATCATTTTTTTGTCGTATTGCCAAAATAATTGCTTTTGTGCCGGGGTCATGTCCTACGCGTATTAGATATCTTGGCGATTTGGACTAAACAAGCCTTGATGCATTCTACTGGCAAACTCATCAGTCATACCGGCAATGTAGTCAGCGATGACGCGTTCGCCTAGCCCAATCTTTGCTGCACTATGCCAGCGCTGTAGAGTATTACTAGGTAGTAAGCGTTGTGGGTCTGAGTTAAATGCTTGGAATAATTCCATTACGATTTGTTGGCCTTTATATTCCATGATTTGCACTTCAGTATGATTAATCACATGTTTACGCACATAATTTTTAAAGTACTGTAAACACGCTTCTTCGATTTTAGGGAGTTGTGCTTGATAATCAATTAACGAGGTTTTAAACAATTGCTGCTTGTGGATATTGATAGCGGTGATGAAATTATTAACTAATGCTCCAATCGCATTTTTACGGCGATAACTTTCAGGACTAAAGAGTTCCAGCGCATACGTATGAATCCGTTGTGCCAAGCGTCCATCATTTTCTTGAATTGGCTTTACCACTTCTTGTTCAAAGGAACTAAAGGTCACTTTATTCATCACAATAGCATCTTCTAAATCATGAATGCCATATGCAATATCATCGGCTAATTCCATGACGGAACAATCAAAACTTTTATAGCAAGTTTTGGCATGTTTACCTTCACGATCTTCAATAGTCATTAAAAGGGCGCGGTCTTGCTCATCGATTCCGGATAATAACCAGTCAAATACGGCTTTGTCGCATTCATATAACCCTTTCGGTGGAATATACGCATTGGCCGTTATCTCACGCGTTGAACGTGCTTTACATTCTGGATAAGGTGCCGCAAGGGAGTCTATAAAGTTAGGGTATTTGACCAAGCCTAATAAAGTACGTCGACTAAGGTTCATGCCATTGTTAATGGTGTATGGCTCTAATTTTGACACAATCCTAAATGTCTGAGCGTTGCCTTCAAATCCGCCGTAGTCACGCATCATATAATTGAGCGCAATTTCGCCGCCATGTCCAAAAGGAGGATGGCCAATATCATGAGCTAAACAAATGGTTTCAATCAATTGACCATCCAACCCTAATAATTTTGCTTGTTCTGGATATTTTTGGCGTAATTGCTCTGTAATACCCGCGCCAATTTGCGCGGCTTCAAGAGAGTGGGTGAGTCGGGTTCTAAAAAAGTCACTTAAGCCAATTCCATGGATTTGAGTTTTAGCTTGGAGGCGACGAAAAGCGGCGGAGTGCATCACTCTCGCTTTATCTCTCTGAGCGGCGCTGCGGTGGTCTCCATCGCGAGTATCTGTGCGCGGCTGGTGGCGTTGATCCCAAATCAAATGTGACATAGTGACTGTTGTTCCTTGTAAATATAAAAAAGATATCCCTAGACTATTTTTAGACTTGCTCTACGCAACAATAAGCCTGAATACATTGATAAAGTTGTTCTAATTGCATTGGTTTAGTGACGATATCACTAAAACCATAATGGGTTAATACCGATTGATCTTGTAAAGTAACATCGGCAGTTAACGCTAAAATTGGGACTGTAGTATTCATTTCTCGAACGGCTTGACACATTTCGATGCCATTTATCACCGGCATATGGATATCAAGGATGAGTAAATCGACGTGTTCGAGTTCACAAAACCCAGCAAGCGCTTGTTCGCCGTCATCATACATATAAATGTTGGCGCCGGTTGGATGTAATATTTGTTGAATTATCACATTGTTGGATGGATTGTCTTCAGCAATGAGTATCGTCAAACCACTTAAGTCGGGTGCTTGTATATTCTCCGACCGAGCCTTAGTGTCAATTGTCATAGCTGAAACGGTAACGGGCAACGGCGCTTGAAATATAAACTCAGTGCCCACACCTTCTTCACTGAATACGCGCAACGTACCATCCATCAATTCAGTTAAGCTGGAACAAATTGCTAAGCCTAATCCTGTTCCACCATAACTGCGAGTTGTGGAGTTATCAGCTTGTTTAAAAGGTTCAAAAATACTTTGTAATTTATCTGTAGGGATGCCAATTCCGGTGTCACTAACAACCAATTTAATATTTTGCTCATCGCCTGATAGCATGACTTTTACGGTGCCTTGATGCGTAAATTTGATGGCATTTGAAAGCAAATTATTAATGATTTGGGTGAGTCGGAATGGGTCTCCTCTTCGATATGGGGGGAGCTCTTGACTGATTGATAGTTGCAGATCGATTTCTTTATCTAATCCGATCTTGAATTTATTGAACGCCAAGATCACTAATTCATTCATATGCAGAGGGATGTCTTCAATCGTCATTTGTAAGGCATCAATTTTAGATAAATCTAAAATATCATTAATGATGTGTAATAAATCTTTTGAAGAATCTAATGCCATCTCGGTTAGGCTTAATGAGTCCTGATCTAAATCATACGTGTGAAGAATCTGTAACGCCCCCATAATTGCATTCATAGGTGTACGTATTTCATGACTCATATTAGCCAAAAAACGAGTACGTTCAGCAGTTAAGTCTTGTGCTTTAAGCATGTTTTGTTGAGAAATGGATGCTTGGTTAATGATTTGTCTTTGTGTTATTTCTGATTCAGTCGTGTCAACACAAGTCCCTAATATACGCACATTTTGGTTCTCGTCATCAAAATAAAATTGGGCATGAATAAGAACAAAAGTAATCCGACCGAGCGGTGATATTGCCCGGCAAGAAACGTGTATGGTATTGTTCTCAGCTAACCCTTTAGCACCGGTGTTGAATTTTTCAATAAAGTCGTAGCGGTCTTCATAATGAATTAACTGAATCCAATCATTAAATTGATTTATTAAAAAATATGATGGCAGCTCAAAAATAGCCTGCATCGAGTCATCCCAATACAGATGATCATTGGTAACATCATAATCCCAAGTACCCGTTGCCGAGGCTTGCAGTGCTAACTCGACCCGTTCACGAAAAAAGGCATCTTCAATTGTTTTTTGATGTTGCTGGGTAATGTCACGGATAGTGCCAAAACGCCGAATTATTGTTTGTCCGGAAAATTCAGCATCCATCGAAATGGTTAATGTTCTGACTTGACCTAGTGTGTTTTGTATATCAAAAACACCGCTAAAAGAGCGTTGATGGTGTTCTAGAAAACGAATAGATTGAATGAGTTTTTCTAGACTGTTAGGCATAAAGAAACCACTATGGCTTTCTTTTTTTGGCTGATAATTAGTGTCACATTTAAATATAGTATAGACATAATCACTCCAAACCATGGTTTGGGAGGCATAGTCATATTCCCATAAACCTGCACGCGTTGTTTGCTCGATTAAGTGATGATATTTACTATGTAGTTCCATATGTTAGGTTATTCCATTGCCTTTATATCATGGTAAGTAGGGTTAAATTGGATGTTTTGCCAATTCATCAACGCCAACGGAACAGTTTTCTTCGAAACAATCACGAAAATACTGTACTTCGGGCAGATCTTCAGAGAAATGTTGCAGCATACCTTCTAAACGTGCTTTTACGGGGCTGAATTCATGGTTACCGAACCGAAGCTCGTCACAGGCTTTTAAATAAGCTGAGAGTAGATCGGCGGCCTTGACGATTTTTTTGTATTCAGGCTCTACTTGATTTTGCACTAACAAATGTCCAAATAGAGGTTGCAAAGCTGTAGGTAAAGTATGCAGACATTCAATTTCAGCAAGTTCTTCAAGTTTTTTGAATTCTTTGGTCAATGCGGGGTTGTGATACTTGGTCACATGATTAATATCTTGTAATTTGGTTTCACTGACTTCATGGTATAGCGCAGTAGTCGCGGCTTTTTCAGGGTTGAGTGTGCCAGCAAAATGCGTATTGCGGATCACCGCTAATAAGTGTGCGATCACGGCGACTTGATGAGAATGCTCAGCAACATTTTCAGGTTTCACCGTATGCATTAATGCCCAGCGCTTAATCAACGGCATCCTCAATAGCCAGGCTAAGAATGAGCTTTTTTGGATCATCATATTAGCTTTGTTGATAATGGTTAAAGAATTGTCCAATACGCTCAATTGCAGGCGTTAATACGTCGGCATGAGGCAAAAATACCAATCTAAAATAACACCCTTGAGTCAAATTAAATGCGCGTCCGTGGACGAGTAAAATCTTTTCGCTTTGCAATAAATCAAAAATCATTTGTTCATCATTATGAATATTAAATTTTTGGGCATCGACTTTAGCAAAACAATATAACGCGCCTTTTGGCTGAACACATGAGATACCGTCTATAGCATTGAGCGCAGTCGTTGCGGCATCACGTTGCAGCTTTAAGCGGCCACGGTCATGGACTAAATCATTAATGCTCTGATATCCACCTAATGCGGTTTGGATGGCGTGCTGACATGGGACATTGGCACACATACGCATAGACGAAAGCATATTGAGGGCATCGATATAATCTTGAGCGACCCGTTTGTTGCCTGACACTAACAACCATCCCGCGCGAAACCCTGCTACTCGGTAGTTTTTTGATAACCCAGACATCGTCACCATAAAGACATCATCAGCTAATGAGGCAATACAGGTATGTTGGGCTTCATCATATAAAATTTTATCGTAGATCTCATCACTGTAAATAACCAGATTATGCTCACGCGCAACAGCAACAATATCCAGTAACAACTCTTTGGAATACACCGCACCGGTTGGGTTATTGGGATTGATAAGTACAATTGCTTTAGTTTTAGAGGTGATCTTTTGTTTGATATCATCAATATCCGGAAACCATCCGGCTTGTTCATCACAGACATAATGTACAGGAGTCCCTGAAGATAAGCTCACCGCCGCAGTCCACAGAGGATAATCAGGTGCCGGCAATAACACCTCGTCACCGTGATTGAGTAATGCTTGCATGGCCATCATGATCATCTCGCTAACGCCGTTACCAATAAAAATATCTTGGGTGGTCATATTGCGAATGTGTTTTTGTTGGTAATACTGCATCACTGCCACTTTAGCAGCGTAAATACCGGTTGCGTCAGAATAACCTTGCGCAGATGGTAAGTTATAAATGACGTCTTTTAAAATATCATCAGGCGCTTCAAAACCAAATGGGGCAGGGTTGCCAATATTGAGTTTTAAAATACGATGACCTTCTTCTTCCATAGCTCGTGCTTTAGCATGAATAGGCCCACGGATGTCATAGCAGACATTGTCAAGTTTTGCAGATTTACCGATATGATACATAGTGATGAACTTAAATTAGGTTTTAAAGGTCTACTTATCAGTAGCATACATTATGTATTGATTCTGTTGAAGTGTTTCATCAGGTTTATTCACTAGTTTATAGTCGTACAGGAAATAAATGTCATGGCAGAGATCCTACATCGCTCGAAACAAGTGGTGATACCGGTAAATGGTGCTGTAGTGTGTTGTGGTATTTTTGGTGCGTTAACGCATACTGGATTATGGGTTAATGGCGGTATTATTGAGTTATCCGGCAGTGGATTAGTACGCACTGTCTCACCAGAACGATTTATTCATGATCGCTCTGGTGAACAAATCTATGTAATGGCTGACCAACATGGACAGGTGCTCAGTTCCATCATGGCTGCTGATTTTGCACAAGCTAGAATATTTGAATATCTGAACTATGATGTATTTAATAACAATTGTCATCGCTTCATCGCTAATTGTTATCAATTTCCCGATTGCCATGAGGTCATGTTATTTGCGGATTTAACCCATAAACTTGCGAACTATTTTAATCAACCTGTTGTATTTTATCCCATGCTTAGTTAAAACTAGTTGTGTCGCATTTATTATTTGGTCTATTTGTGTAACAACAATAAGGAAGCACTATGTCTAAAGAGTTTGAGCACCCACCAGAAAATGCCATTACGGACAGTTCAATTTCACGAGTTATTCCTTGTCGTGAACTGGATATTATTGACCCATTCAAGTGGTTAATCCTAGGTATACAAGACGCACAACGCGCACCCGGCATTACACTTTTTTACGGTGTGTTATTTGTATTGGTCCCATGGGCAATAAGTGCACTGGTTGCACTGATGGGGTGGTATATGGTCATCCTGCCGGCATTGATTTGTTTTATGTTATTAGGACCATTTTTAGCCGCTGGTTTATATGATGTCTCTTGGTCTTTAGAAAAACAGCATGCGCCAAAACTAAGCCACTCGCTCAAAGCAATGAGCCGTAATGCCGTCAATGAATGGGGTTTTGGCTTACTGCTAGTCATTTTAATGATATTTTGGTTACGGGTAGCGGCATTAATCCATGCATTTTATCCTCCTTATTTAGAGCCTAATCTTTCCAATCTATGGCCGTTTTTAGCGGTAGGGACGGGTATTGGTATTGTGTTTACTGGCGTGGTGTTTTTAATAACGGCGTTTACCCAACCGATTTTAATGGAACGCCAAGTGGATTTGGCGACAGCGGTGTTAACGAGTATTAATGCGGTACTGACCAACAAATTAGCCATGTTGCTTTGGGCTAGTATTATATTTACCGGTGTGGGTATTGGTTTCATCACCGGGTTCATTGGCTTTATTGTGATCATGCCGGTAATAGGTTATGCCTCATGGCACGGCTACATCGATACGATTGCGACGAAGCGGGGGCGTGCGTTTGAGTAAGCCACGAAACGCGGCTTGTAAAGTGTGTAACCGGTTGATTTGATTAGGTTTTAGTTCACTTTTATTTAATGTGTTAAGTAACTGTTGAGCTAATGCTTTCTTATATTGTACTTGACGACAATGGTGCATGCAGGTCAGTAAGTTCAATCCAAAGGTAGGGGACTTGGGGTATAGTTGATGTGCTTTATAATAATAGTACATCGACTGTTCAAACTGGTTATTCGCATACAGTTGACTGCCCTTTTTATTGTATCGTGCTGCACGAGTAGGTCGATCGCTTAGTAATGCTTCTTGGCTTTCAAATTGTGTTGTGCACAAAACACATTCAACGTGAGATTCTACTTTGTGTAGTTTGCTTTTCGACAAGGTTAACAAACGTTCCACTGCGGAATGTTCCCCGATAGATTGATTAGCATTAATAGCGTGCTGAATTGTTTCTACACTGGCCCGGTCAAAATTCTGCATCCAGTCACGTTGAAGTATACGCTTTACTTTTTCGGTATCGCCTTCGAGCAAACATACTGATGTCAACATACAATCACGCTTTTGTAAGCTGACCGGGTCGACATCTTTGTTAGTGGCGCGGGTGAGTAAGCGTTTTGCGAGTGAAATATGCAATGATTTCGCTGTATCATCTTGCTCATGCTGGATTTGTTTAATGACACATCGCAGCAAATCAAAAGTCAGTTCTTTGAATTGATCTTTGAGCATGTGATTAGCATTACATTTGTCATTTAACAATGAAATAGCTTGGTCAATTTGCGACTGTAAACAATATAAATGTGATTTTAGTTTGGTGGCCTGCAGCGATAAATCGCAGGTGAGTATGCGCGACAAATATTCAGAGGGAGCACTATAATCATGCTGTGTAAACGCGACGCAAGCTAACCATTCTAGTGCCTTATCGCGGGTTGATTTGGTTTGTAGAAGGGTATTGAGCAAACTAGCACAATTTTCCCAATCACCATTTAAAAACTGACTCTTGATCATCCCCCATTTCGCCCAGAGTGCATTCGGAAAGCTAGCAATGGCTAATTCATAAATGTTAAATGCCGCTAAATACTGCTGGCTTTGTAAGTATAGCTGTCCAAGTAAGCGATATGTCGATTGTAAATGTTGAGGATGT
>JAQXDG010000123.1 GCA_029251505.1 Glaciecola sp.
CTACTGGGCTTGAACCAGTGACCCTCGCCTTGTAAGGGCGATGCTCTCCCAACTGAGCTAAGCGACCGTATATCTTTAAACCTTGCTGCTGCTGAGCAAGTGGGGCGTATTATAGGGAACTTTAATGAGGAGTCAACCCAAAAGCCTAAAAAATAACGTTTAGTCATCAATTTACGAATTGTTAGCCTAAAATTCCGCCACCACTTACTAATAATCACTTATTTGATTGGTCGTTCGTGTTGTTTTCTACCTAATATGCTTAGGTTGTTTTGTGTGTTTCAGTATAAAGCATGTTAATTATGGCCATAGTCTGTAAGTGCTTGGCTTTTATATCATTATGTAATTTTGCTTGTTGCGCATGAATTTGTTGTTCATGTTGATGTTGTGGCATTTTATGTTCGTCTGCTGTTTTAAAGTTTTCGCTGGTGCGATCTTGTTCCGCATTTTTCATGCGTTCTTCATGTTTATGTTCTAGCTTGAGATGTTTTTTTATCGCGTTGGTATGTTTATCAAGGATGGTTGCATGTTGCTGAATGGCTTTTTCAATATCGTGAAGTTTAGATAAAGCTTGTTGATGGTTTTTTTTCCATAACTTGATTTCATCTAGCCAAAAGGCATGCTCAGAATCCCATTGGGTATGCTGTTTATGTGCAGATAAATGAGACTCTGTTGTGGCTGCGTCAGCTTGTTCTCTGAGGTTTTTTGTGAATGCGATAAGTTCTGCGGTATTTGAATTAGCAATACTTTGAAACTTGTCCCATAGTGCACTGTTGATAAAATCCCACTCAAACAATATATGCTCTTTGTATGCTTGAGTAACACCGTCAAGGGCATCATTAAATAGATATAAGTTGTATTGTAATTCTTGGCTTGCTTGCTTAATGCTGTCTTTGCTTGCATCTGTGGCATCGGCGAGTTTTTCTTCGGCAGCATGAAATGCCTGCTGAATAGTTTTTCCCTCTTGTACCATAAACTCTTCCACGGCTTCTACCATGGCGTGATAGCTTGCTTTGATATCTGATTGTTGTTTGTTTGCTGTCATGATGAATTGCCTCTATATAGTAAACATAAAATAATATGAAATTGATTGAGAATAACGGTTACTTAGATTTCGCAATAATGCGCAACATCACAAATACACAAAAACACAAAGCGTTGGTATTAGTTCATAGGAACAGATCTAATTTCATTAATCTTTAACTCAGTTTCAGTGTGCAGTGAATTAGCCACCAAACAGCTTTTATCTGCCTTATGAAGCAACTTCTCGGCATTCTGTTTGTTTTCTGTTTCAGGGATCATCAATGTCACGTCTGTCACAACTTTTGTAAACTGCGTGACCCCGTCTACTCTATCTAGTGTCCCTTGAGAGTGACACTCGATAGATACCCAATCAAATTTTGACGCTCGAGCGATGGCTTTAAATGACAAGATAAAGCAACTCGATATTGATGCCATTAACATATCTTCTGGCGACCATTTGTCACCTGGTCCACCAAATTGTTGTGGTGCTGCCATCATTAGATCAGGTAAGTTAGTTATGCTAACAACATGATTGTCATCCGGTTTGGCGTTGGCGTTAACATGATATTGGTGCGGCATAGCTTGCATAAATAGATTTCCTTAAAAAACTGCATTGGCTTTCACTATGTCATTTTACGCTTGCAACGAATGTGTGTGTTGATCTCTGTCAATATTCATTTCATTCAATCGCCTGACATTAAATGATGTCCAATCCGTGCGCTTCTGATAAAATGCGCCTCAATTATTTTTATTACCTCATTTAGGAAGTCTCATGTCTGTCGTTACTCGATTTGCTCCCAGCCCAACTGGCTATCTTCACGTTGGTGGTGCACGTACTGCCTTGTATTCTTGGTTATTTGCTAAAAGCCAAGGCGGTCAATTTGTTCTGCGGATTGAAGATACGGATCTTGAGCGTTCGACCGATGAAGCCAAGCAAGCTATTTTAGATGGCATGACATGGTTAGGCTTAACTCATGATGTGGGTCCTATTTACCAAACTGACCGGTTTGATCGTTACAAAGAGTTAGTGCAACAACTACTGGACGAAGGTAAAGCCTATAAATGCTTTATGAGTGTCGCAGAGTTAGATGCGATCCGTGAAGCCCAAGAAGCGGCGGGTGAAAAACCGCGTTATCCTGGTACATGGCGTGATCGAACGGATCATCCAGCCGATGCGCCGTATGTTGTACGTTTTAAAAACCCATTAGACGGTGATGTCGTGATCCATGATCATGTTCGCGGTGACATTACGATCAGCAATACGGAACTGGATGATTTAATTATTCTGCGTACCGATGGTGCACCCACATATAACTTCTGTGTGGTCGTTGATGACTGGGATATGGGCATTACCCATGTTGTTCGTGGTGAAGATCACATCAATAACACCCCTCGTCAAATCAATATCTTACATGCGTTAGGCGCACCTATCCCTGAATATGCCCATGTGTCTATGATCTTAGGTGATGATGGTAAAAAACTATCCAAACGTCATGGTGCAGTCAGTGTCATGCAATATCGTGATGAGGGTTTTTTACCTCACGCGGTATTAAATTATTTAGTGAGATTGGGTTGGTCACATGGCGACCAAGAGATTTTCAGTTTAGCTGAAATGATTGAACATTTTTCTTTGGATAATATCAGTAAATCTGCGTCTGCCTTTAACACCGAAAAACTAATTTGGTTAAACCAGCATTATATTAAGACGATGCCATCAGCTGAAGTTGGTGAGGCGTTAGCTTGGCATTTTGCGCAAATGGGTATTAATACCGAGCAGGGACCTGCATTAAGCGATGTAGTGACAATTCAAGCGGATCGGGTGAAAACATTAAAAGAAATGGCTGAAATCAGCACTTATTTTTATCAAGATTTTGCAGAATTTGATGCCAATGCGGCCAAAAAACATTTACGTCCTGTAGCAAAAGAAGCGTTGTTGTTAGTAAAAGAAAATTTATTAGCCTTAACCGAGTGGACGTCAGAAAATATTCAAGCAGCAATCAATGCGACTGCAGAAACATTAGAAGTTGGTATGGGTAAAGTAGGGATGCCATTACGTGTTGCCACTACGGGTTCAGGTAACTCACCGTCATTAGATGTGGCGTTGGTATTGCTTGATCAAGCGAAAATCGGTGAAAGAATCGACAAAGCGTTGGAATTTATAGCAAACAGAGAGAATTCCTAAAAAAACCGTTGACACTCAGCGGTGCCTTCCCTAGAATGCGCATCGCTGTCACGGAACTGAAGCACAACATGGTACTCCAGTTTTTAGATGGGGCCATAGCTCAGCTGGGAGAGCGCTTGCGTGGCACGCAAGAGGTCGGCGGTTCGATCCCGCCTGGCTCCACCATTATTTGTGTCAGCACCGCAAACATTATTTGTTTGCCCTAGGTTAGGTTAATCCTAACGGGAATGTAAAAATTTCTGTCCCCTTCGTCTAGAGGCCTAGGACACCGCCCTTTCACGGCGGTAACAGGGGTTCGAATCGCCTAGGGGACGCCATATACAAACATCACTTAATAGTGGTGGAGCCAG
>JAQXDG010000124.1 GCA_029251505.1 Glaciecola sp.
TGGAGTTGTTGTAACAAGGCTTTATTGCCAGCAAAATCTAATACCCAAACTGGAGTTTTATAGCGCATGTTAGGCACTTGACTATACTCTAGCACTTCAGCATAACAATTGAGATTTTCGACAAACGCCACATTATCTGAAGACGTTAATCCCACCACATCTATATGCGGCATTTTAGCTAACAACATCGCACAGCCGATAGCCGTTTTACTCGATGCACTGGTCAACACTATCGTAGACGCCGTTTCCACCGTTTCACTCGCTATATAGTGTGCTAACGCAAACGAGGTTAAAAACAACGGCCGAAAGTTCGCTTGCCACACTTCTCTCGCAGGATCATAATTAGGGTCAGATCCACAATATAAATAACTATCGTAGACCGGTGAATTACTTTTACGGCTAGGTAGCGTATCAACAAAACCTTGGTCATTGAGCTTATCAGCCTGCAGAATCCAATGTGATGCCATGGGTAAATAACCAAAGATCCGGCGACCAACAGGCACGTCCGAGTGAGCCGACTCAACCACATCAGCAAATCCCCATAAAGGCACAATTCCATATGTACCATTCATATCATCCGCGGGGAAAAAGCCCCAATACCCGAACGTATTACCTGTCACCGCATACGTAATATTGTTTGCTGACAATCCAAATCGCGCAATTTGGATACGAATTTGTCCGGGTAGCAATGGCTCAAAATCCATCTCTACGACTCGAATATCATTGATGTTCTGTTTGTCTACCCAAAGCGCAAACGCGCGATTGCTTTGTGTCATTAGTCAAACTCCGTTGTATATATTCAAATAAATGATGGACAATCAAACGCATACTTATTTTATCTGTCCATGAGTATTGTACACTTAGCCCATATTGTCATTAACTTTACTGGGTATTAAGGAAAACATATGTCCGAGTCGACACCCTCTTTCGATATAATTATTTACGGCGCAACCTCTTTTGTAGGTCAAATCATGCTGGAATACCTTGCAGAATACACCACGGAGCAAGATGCAGAGCCGATAAAATGGGCTATCGCTGGGCGCAGCGAACAAAAACTCCTCGAAGTCAAAGCTCAAAACCATTTATCCCATATTGAACATATTATCGCGGATGCCAATGATGAAGCAGCCTTAACTAACATGTGTGCACAAACCAAGGTCGTTATTTCAACTGTAGGTCCCTATGCCTTATATGGTGAAACCTTGATCAAAGTCTGCGCCGAATCTGGTACGGATTATTGTGATTTGACCGGTGAACCGCAGTGGATCAAAGCGATGCTAGACAAGTACGAAACGTCTGCCAAAGCCTCTGGCGCACGTATTATCAACAGTGCTGGTTTTGATTCAATCCCATCGGATTTAGGGGTGTATGCATTACAACAACATGCCATTGAAATCACCGGCAAACCGGCCTCTCAAATTAAAATGCGCGTTCGAAAAATTAAAGGTGGGGCATCTGGCGGTACCATAGCAAGCATGCTGAATGTGGTTGAAGAAGCGAGTAACAACCCAGCTTTACGTAAGCTCCTTGTAAACCCATATGTATTATGTCCTGAAGATCACCCTTTTAAACAACGTCAAACCAATCACAAAAAAGCGCAATTTGAAGAAGACACACAAATGTGGATCATGCCATTTATTATGGCAGCGATTAATGAACGAATTGTGCATCGTACCAATTCATTACTAGGCAACCGTTATGGCGAGCATTTTTTATATGACGAAGCCATGTCTGCCAAAAAAGGCCTGCAAGCTTGGGGTATGACATTAGGATTGGGTGCATTTATGGTTGGCGCAAGTATTAAGCCTATTCGTAACTTACTCGCAAAGCATGTGTTACCCAAACCAGGTGAAGGCCCCAGCAAACAGGAACAATTAACCGGTCTGTTCGATATGCGTTTTTATGCTACGTTGGATAATGGAGATAAAGCACAGGTTCAGGTCAAAGGCGACCGCGACCCTGGGTATGGTTCAACGGCAAAAGTGCTGACTCAAGCCGCACTTTGTATAGCCAATGATATACCTGATGTTCCAGGTGGATTCTGGACACCAGCCGCAGCACTAAACGATGCATTAACGGCTCGATTAGCACAACATGCTGGTGTGACAATCACATTACAGCCAGCATAATTTGGTTATTTGTGCGCAGGCTGTTTATTTTTTTTATCAATTAAAATATCAGCTTGCGTGCGCAAGGATTTTTTAGCTCTAATATTGGCAAAAGCATCATTTGCTTTAGCCTTTGGTGCTGCGGGGGAAGACTTAGTTTTAAAAGACAAAATGTTTTTTAGTGCCGAATTGTCCTCGCCTGCTTGTGCTTTTTCTAAGGCTTTTTTGTTATTCACCCATTTATTGGCATAAAAACATAACGTCATACCAGCAATATACACCGCATACTTGATAATAAACGACCACCCCACCGAGACTGGGACACTGCCATCACCTTGAGACAACTGATACTGCGCCCACTGTAAATAATCATCATGGATTAACCCCACAACAAACACACCCACAATGAGCACCACCACCGAGATGATCATAAATTTATAATTACGCCATAATGCCGCAGTCAGAATCAGATTGATGAGTTTGTTCATATTAACCAAACACTCCAATACCTAATACCGCTAAGACAGCCAGAATGCCTTTTTCTTTTATCGCAGAATAAATTTTACGTTCTTCTTCGGCGACAATAATCTCAAGCTCATCTTCAGAGAAATCTTCTAATGCTCGTTCGCACAGCAAAATACGCACTTGTGCGTTTTCAATCGCCTTATCTCTAATGGCTTGATGGGTTTTTTCTTTAATGGTTACAAATGGATTCACGGTTCATTCCTGTGTTGACTAACTCTAGTCTACACAAAAAAATCAAATCTCTCAGTATCTGAATCATCATCATCCTGATGTTCAGGGTGATTATTTTGTTTCAAATTGTATGTTTTTTGATGTATCACCTCATTTATAGGGTGATACGTCTCTTCGGCAAGATCAGGTTCATCTTCGCCTGATTTACGCACAGATGTGTGCCGCTCGACTTTATTACGTAAATATCGTGTATACAACGAAGTAGAAGGACGTGGTAAAAATGGCAACATAGCATCGCTCATCAATTATCTCCCTCAATTAAATAACGTTAGTTATAAATTGCAATTTTTTGTGTAAATTAAGTATAGATAAATGCTCTATCTACGACCCAAATAGTATATCGGCAATCAACAATAACTCTTTATTTTAAGTACTTGACCGTTGCATACCCCGCCATTTTTAGCTAGAATTCGCACATCAAATTTAATCCAAAGAAATTTATGAATTTTATCTACGCAAGCCATCACCATTATCATAGTGCATAACCTTTCAGGTTCGTGCTGGAAGGGTGTGTTCCTTCCAGAGGCGTAGATTTTAAAGAATTGACCCCCGGAAGGCACCCTTTCGGGGGTTTTTCGTTTTAAAGGTTGTTAGTTTTATCTATTTTCATAGTTAACGCGAGAGGAAACATCGCATGAGTGATACACGTAGGCTTCGAATTGCTATTCAAAAATCAGGTCGTTTATCTGACGACAGCATCGCACTATTAAAAGCGATTGGCGTAAAACTACAGATCCGTGATCGTCTATTAATTGCTCACTCAACCAACGAACCGATTGATTTATTGCGCGTACGCGATGATGATATTCCCGGTCTTGTCATGGACGGTGTCGCTGATTTAGGTTTTATTGGCGAAAATGAACTAGAAGAAAAAATGCTTGAGCGCAAAGCGTCTGGCAAACCGAGTGATTTTGTTACCCTACGTCGTCTTGATTATGGTGGTTGTCGCTTGTCACTTGCGATACCTAATGAAATGGAATATGCCGGTGTAACCTCTTTAGAAGGCAAAAAAGTCGCGACTACCTATCCGTATTTATTAGAGCGTTTTTTCAAAGAAAAAGGCGTCAACGCCCAAGCCGTGATGTTAACGGGTTCAGTAGAAGTCGCACCGCGTGCAGGCATTGCCGATGCCATCTGTGATTTAGTGTCAACGGGTGCAACGCTTGAAGCGAATGGCTTACAAGAAGCCGATGTCATTTTTGAATCTAAAGCGGTCTTGATCCAAAAATCAGCGCCATTAAGCGACGAAAAGCAAGCCATGATCAATCGTTTCTTACCGCGCATGGATGGCGTGATGCAAGCCAAAGAAAGTAAGTACATCATGTTACACGCGCCTAAAGCATACTTAGAACAAGTTAAAAGTTTATTACCTGGTGCAGAAAACCCAACGGTTTTACCGCTAGCCCAAAATGATGAAACGGTTGCAATCCATGTTGTGAGCACAGAAACGTTATTCTGGACAACGATGGAAAAGCTAAAAGCGCTAGGATGTAGCAGTATCTTAGTGATGCCAATTGAAAAAATGATGGGTTAAGAGGCGCAACACATGCTCATACAATGGTCCACACTAAACGATGAACAACAAGTGCAAAGTTTGGCGCGCCCTGCGCAAACCAACAACCCACAGTTGTCAGAACAAGTTAGTGATATTATTGGTCGCATCGAGACTAACGGTGATGCGGCAGTATTAGATTATACGTCTCGCTTTGATGGTATTAACTTAGCGCAGGTCGCGTTGACAGCAGCAAATAAGGCCAGCTCACTAGCCTTGCTTGATCCTGCGGTTAAAGCCTCTATTGATGTGGCATATCGTAATATCAAAGCATTTCATACGGCACAAATGCCCAATGATGTATTACTTGAAACTCAACCCGGTGTGGTCTGTGAACTCAAGCATGTCGCATTAGATGCCGTGGGTTTGTATATCCCAGGTGGCAGTGCACCTTTGCCCTCTACCGTTTTAATGTTAGGTACAACAGCGCAGGTTGCGGGCTGTCCACGAAAAGTATTGGTCAGTCCTCCCAATGCACAGCAATCACTTGCTCCAGAAATTTTATACGCTGCGAGCTTATGTGATATTGATGAGATTTACTTGTGTGGCGGCGCTCAAGCCATTGCGGCTTTAGCTCTCGGAACTGAGAGTATTGCCAAAGTCGATAAAATCTTTGGCCCTGGCAATAGCTATGTCACCGAAGCAAAGCAACAAGTCGTGATGCTGCCTGGCGGTCCTGCGATTGATATGCCGGCAGGTCCATCAGAGGTATTAGTATTAGCCGATGCTGACGCGGATGCCGATTTTGTAGCGTCTGATTTACTATCCCAAGCCGAACATGGCAAAGATTCTCAAGCCATTTTAGTCACCGAATCATTGGCCTTTGCCCAAGCTGTGCAAGCAGCGGTTGCAAAGCAATTAACGCAATTATCACGTAAAGAAATTGCTGAACATGCAATGCAATATGCACGTTATATTGTGTGTGATTCCATTGATGAAGCGATTGCGGTGAGCAATCAATATGCCCCTGAGCATTTAATTGTCCAAGTCGCGGATACGGATGCTGCTCTAGCAAAGCTTAAATACGCTGGTTCGATTTTTGTCGGTGCGTATTCACCTGAATCAGCAGGTGATTATGCTAGTGGCACTAACCATGTGTTACCAACTTATGGTTATTCACGTAATTATTCCAGCTTAGGCCTAATGGATTTTATGCGTCGTTATACAGTGCAAACTTTATCTGCCCAAGGTTTACAGGATTTAGGGCCGGATATTATTCGTATCGCAGATGCAGAAGGCTTAGATGCGCATGCTAATGCTGTGGCGATCCGCCTCGCAAAACTGGCTAAAGATAACAAACTTGCTGGAACACCGACATGAGCATAACGACATTTATCGCCAACAACATTGCCAAGCACGTTAAAGATTTAGTCCCGTATGCGTCTGCTCGTCGATTGTTTGCTGCTTCAGCACAAAGCAACGATAGCCAA
>JAQXDG010000132.1 GCA_029251505.1 Glaciecola sp.
GGTGACTTTATTCGTGGCTTCCCATTTGTCGATAAAATCACATGGGCTAAAGGCTTAGATGCTAAAGGTCGCCCAATCTATGATGATGCTAATCGTCCAGGAAATCCAGCATCATCGGCTGATGGTAAAAAAGGTAACTCGGTTGTTTCTGCTCCTTCATTCTTAGGTGGTAAAAATTGGCAGCCTATGGCATTTAGTCAAGATACAGGCTTATTCTATGTTCCTTCCAATGAATGGGAAATGGAAATATGGAATGAACCTACAGCCTATAAAAAAGGGGCAGCGTATCTAGGTGCTGGGTTTACTATTTCAGCAATGAGCGAGGAATATATTGGTGTATTACGTGCGATTGATCCGAAAACCGGCGAAACCGTATGGCGTCACAACAATTACGCACCGTTATGGGGTGGCGTATTAGCAACAGCTGGTAATTTAGTGTTCACGGGCACGCCTGAAGGATATTTAATGGGCTTTAATGCCAAAACAGGTGAAGTTGTTTATAAGTTTAATACTGGTTCAGGCATTGTCGGATCGCCTGTCACATGGGAAATGGACGGTGAACAGTATATTTCAGTCTTATCTGGCTGGGGTGGCGCAGTGCCATTATGGGGCGGTGAAGTGGCTAAACGTGTTAAAGAACTAAACCAAGGTGGCAGCGTTTGGACATTTAAACTTCCTAAAAAATACGCACAATTTGCGAAAAACTAACGTTCATTTATAACTGAAGGTAAGGTGAAAGCCTCGGTAAGAAATTGTATTTCTTCCGAGGTTTTTTTTTGCGTGTAACAACACAGTCAACGCGCCAAATAATTGTTATAAAAATGTCAAAAATCATCCCAAAGTAGGAAGTTTTTAAATCCATAGAGTAATAGTAGTGAATGCTGAACAAGCGCACTATGGATATGTAAATTTAACTAGTTAATTGGAAATAATGCAATTTTCAATTAACAATTATTATTAGGTTGCTCTTTTATCCGCGGCCTATCTTAACTATGTACCGAGGTGATTATGATCTATGCAAATCCAGGGAGTGAAGGCTCCGTATTCACGTTTAAAGCGAAATACGATAACTTTATCGGTGGCAAATGGATTGCCCCTGTTAAAGGTGAATATTTTACCAATACCACACCTGTAAATGGCAGTGATATATGTCAAATTGCACGTTCTACAGCTGAAGATATCGAGCTTGCATAAGATGCTGCTCATGCAGCAAAAGACGCGTGGGGTAGTTCATCTGTTACTGAACGTTCAAATATTTTATTAAAAATAGCTGACCGTATTGAACAAAATATTGAATTGTTAGCGGTTGTTGAAACATGGGATAACGGTAAAGCCGTTCGTGAAACACTCAATGCTGATGTCCCATTATTTGTTGATCATTTCCGTTACTTCGCAGGTTCAATTCGTGCACAAGAAGGCCACATGTCACAAATTGATGACAACACTGTTGCCTATCATTTCCAAGAACCATTAGGCGTAGTTGGCCAGATTATCCCTTGGAACTTCCCATTATTAATGGCTGCTTGGAAAATTGCCCCAGCTCTTGCTGCAGGTAACTGTATTGTAATGAAACCTGCTGAACAAACCCCAGCAAGTATCATGGTTATGCTTGAGCTTATTGAAGATATCTTACCAGCAGGTGTGCTTAATGTGGTCAATGGTTTTGGTAAAGAAGCCGGTGAAGCATTAGCGACCTCGACTCGTATAGCGAAAATCGCCTTCACAGGTTCTACGCCAATAGGTGAGCACATCCTTAAATGTGCTGCAGAAAATATGATCCCATCAACCGTAGAATTAGGTGGTAAATCGCCTAACATTTTCTTCGAAGATATCATGAATCAAGAAGATGCGTTTATTGATAAATGTGCTGAAGGGTTTGTATTAGGTTACTTTAACCAAGGTGAAGTTTGTACTTGTCCATCACGTGCGTTAATTCAAGAAAGCATCTATGACAAGTTTATGGAACGCGTACTTGCCAAAACCAAAGCCATTAAACGTGGTAATCCATTAGATACTGATACGATGGTCGGCGCGCAAGCCTCTGGTCAGCAATATGAAAAAATCTTATCGTATATTGATATTGGTCGTTCTGAAGGCGCTGAAGTGGTTACCGGTGGTCAAAAAGAAATGATCGACGATAGCCTTGATACTGGGTATTACGTACAACCAACTATCCTTAAAGGGGATAACAGCATGCGTGTATTCCAAGAAGAAATTTTTGGTCCAGTTATCGCTGTTACAACGTTCAAAACGGAAGAAGAAGCATTGGCGATTGCCAATGATACTCAGTTTGGTTTAGGTGCAGGTCTATGGACGCGTGACTCTAACCGTGCCTATCGTGTTGGTCGTAAAATTGAAGCTGGTCGTGTTTGGACTAACTGTTATCACTTATATCCTGCTCATGCAGCATTTGGTGGTTACAAAAAATCAGGTATCGGTCGTGAAAACCACAAGATGATGCTTGACCATTACCAACAAACCAAAAACTTATTAGTCAGCTATGACATTAACCCATTAGGTTTCTTCTAAGCCCAAATAAGTAACGAGTTATGCAGTAATAATTGAATGGTGGCTTAATATGATAATTAATATTGAGTCACCATTTTTTTTCACTTTTAATAAGGTTTATATCCATGCACATCATCGCTTTGGTTAGTCGAGTATGTTTATTGATATTCATCTTAATGTCTGTGCATGTGCCTGAAGTCTTTAGCAAAGAAGGCGATGTCACACATATTCCTGCCGATATCGAAGCGATATTTCCAACCGCGACACGAATTGGCACGCGAGATCCTGATGTTCCAGTCATTCCCGTTTTTCAATTAAATCAACTGTTAGGTTATGTGTTTGAATCCAATGATTTTGTTGATTTTATGGGGTTTGCCGGAGAGCCTATTAATATCTTGATTGGCCTGGACCCGCAAGGTGTTATGAAAGGGTTAAAGATCCTGCAGCACAATGAACCGATATTTGTATATGGACTAGGACAAGCGCCATTCATTGAGTTTGTTAATAAATATAAAGAACATTCTATTAGAGAACGCTTTATCATTGATAGTGCTGATCAAAGTTCTGCTAATTCAACGTATTTTGATGGGGTAACCAAAGCGACAGTGTCGGTATTAGTTGCCAACGATACAATTATTTCCTCTGCGCTAAAAGTCGCTAGGGCGAAATTAGATGGCTTTATTGCGCCAAGCAATATGATGCTAAAACCGAGTGTTGGACCAGTTGAAACCTTGTCATTTGCACAGTTACTTGAGCGAGGCTTAATTACCCATTGGCAAATGCCGTTAAATGAAGTGTTAGCAGACCAAACCTTAGAGAGTGAAGTACTCAGTGCGATTTCCGATATTGAACCTGAAACTGGACAGTTTGTGGATTTGTATTTAGCATTTATCAATATTCCTGTAATAGGTAAAAATTTATTAGGCGAACAAGAGTTTGCGCGCTTACAAGAAAATCTTAAGCCAGGGGAGCATGCGTTATTAGTGTTCAGCAATGGCGATTATTCTTATGTTAGCGAGGAATTTGTCCCACAGACCGTGCCCACTCGTTTATCTTTAACACAAAGTGGCTTCCCAACGGATATTCGAGATATTGATTTTTATAGTTATTATGAACCGAACTTTGCGATTACTCTGCCTGAATATCAAGACGTACATGTATTACGCTTAAAATCACAATCCGGATTTGAGCTAAGTCGGGTAATGACGTTGGGTATTGGTGTAAACTACAAAGCGTCTTTTTTTGATATCCAGCAACATTTATTTACCCGCGAGATGACGTTACCAGATAGTTTATTTATGCTCAACCCTGATGCCATAAACAGCGAACCAAAGCCATTATGGATGCGGATCTGGGAGGATAGGGCTGGCATTATCGCAATCACGTGTTTATACCTCATTGGGATCAGTGTGCTGTTTGTCAAACAAACTGCGTTAGTCAAACATGAAAAACTAACACATTGGATCCGCGGTGGCTCGATGTTATTTGTGTTATTTTTTATCGGTTTTTATGCCCAAGGTCAGCTTTCGGTCGTCAACATCTATACATTATTACTCGCCTTATATAACGGTTTTAAGATCCAAGTGTTTTTACTCGACCCCGTGATATTCATTTTATGGGTTTTTGTCTTTATCAGTTTATTTATTGTTGGACGTGGTTTGTACTGTGGCTGGCTATGTCCTTTTGGGGCGCTACAAGAGTTTGCGGGGTTACTCGCTAAAAAACTCCGAATCAAACAAATTAAAATTAAACCCGAGCATCATAAATGGGGTCAGACCCTAAAATATTTTATTTTAGTTGGATTGCTTGTTAGTGCATTTTTCTCACTAAATATTGCTGAAAAACTGGCAGAAGTTGAACCCTTTAAAACATCTATTACATTACATTTTGTGCGGACATGGCCTTTTGTGGTGTACGCTGTATTGCTACTGTTACTCAGTATGAAGATTCATAAAGTGTATTGCCGATATTTATGCCCATTAGGTGCGGGTCTTGCTATTGTTGGCCGGTTCCCACTCTTTAAGTTGTTACGTCGGCGTGATGAATGTGGCACTCCATGCCAATTATGTAAAACCAAAAAATGTGATATTGATGCCATCAATAAAGACGGCAGTATTGATTATG
>JAQXDG010000134.1 GCA_029251505.1 Glaciecola sp.
GGTGCAATGCTACATAGGTAATAACATTGCACTTTGTCGTTATTAATTATAATTAAAACGATATTATTAATGAGAGTTTAACTGTATGTTGGTTTTATGTTGATTAAATCCGTCTTAAGCGTGTTCAATAATTTTAGGGATAGTTTCATCATCACGATGCGTTAAAATTTCCACGCCATTATCAGTCACTAACAATGTATGTTCCCATTGTGCTGACAAGCTACGATCTTTAGTGACGACGGTCCATTGATCTGGCAAAATTTTACTATTACGTTTACCCGCATTGATCATTGGTTCTATAGTAAAACACATACCCGCTTCTAGTACATCACCTGTACCTGGTCGTCCGTAATGCACAACTTGCGGCTCTTCATGAAAAGTCGCACCAATACCGTGACCACAAAATTCACGCACAATTGAATAATTATGTGCTTCGGCATGTTGTTGGATAATGTGCCCAATATCGCCGAGTGTCGTACCTGGTTTGACTATTTCAATTGCTTTATACAAGCATTCTTGAGTGACCTTAATTAATCGTTCAGTCAAAATAGAAGGCTTACCGACCACAAACATTTTCGAAGAATCACCATGGTAACCATCTTTTATGACGGTCACATCGATATTAACACTGTCACCGTCTTTGAGTTTTTTGTCACTAGGAATACCATGACAAATTACGTGGTTAACTGACGTACATACCGATTTAGGGAATGGCGGGTGACCGTAATTTAACGGGGCCGGAATGCCCTTTTGCACGTCAACAATGTAGTTATGGCAAATTGTATTGAGTTCATCGGTCGTCACGCCTTTAACAACATACTGACCAATCATATCTAATACTTGTGCAGCAAGTTTGCCTGCTACACGCATTTTTTGAATTTCATCAGGTGTTTTGATGATTGCGCCCACAGCACATCCTCGTTAATAAAATTTATCCCATTATTTTACATAAAAACCAGCCAATAACCAGTTTTTCCTTGATTTAAGAGCATCAAAATGATATAAAATGCGCCGCAATTTAAGATGATGAAAGTTAATTATCTTTTTTGCAAATACCATCGGTTGTGCTCAGCCTTAGTGCTAGTAGCATAATCTAATTAAAACACACATACATCGACACTGACCTCGGGGTGTCCAAATTAATAGCTGCTAAGGCAATGTTAATGCGGATCGAGCGAAGGGATGTATGGAGGCCTAACCCCAAATTTGAGGAAAAATATCATGGCAAATGTTTCTATGCGCGACATGCTACAAGCTGGCGTACACTTCGGTCACCAAACTCGTTATTGGAACCCAAAAATGAAGCCTTTCATTTTCGGTGCACGTAACAAAGTTCATATCATCAATCTTGAAAAAACCGTTCCTTTATTCAACAACGCGTTGAGCTATGTCTCTGGTGTTGCGTCTAAAAAAGGAAAAGTGTTATTTGTAGGTACTAAACGTGCTGCAAGTGATGCGGTTAAAGATGCAGCAATCAAGTGCGACCAATTCTACGTTAATAAGCGTTGGTTAGGTGGTATGTTGACTAACTGGAAAACAGTACGTCAATCAATCAAGCGTCTTAAAGACCTTGAACAGCAAAGCCAAGATGGTACGTTTGATAAACTTACCAAAAAAGAAGTACTAATGTTACAACGTGAAATGACTAAGCTTGAATCTAGCTTAGGTGGTATCAAAGATATGGGCGGTTTACCGGACGTAATCTTTGTTATCGATGCAGATCACGAGCACATTGCAGTCACTGAAGCGCGTAACTTGGGTATCCCAGTTGTGGGTGTCGTTGATACTAACTCTAACCCAGATGGTGTTGATTTCATCATTCCAGGTAATGACGATGCAATCCGTGCAGTACAGTTATACTTAAATGCAGCTGCTGATGCTGTTATTTCTGGTCGTGATCAAAACATCGAAGCGCAAGCTGAAGAAGAGTTTATTGAAGCGGCAGAATAAGTGTCTTGCGTTAGGTTGTTAACAGCCTAACGCAATTATTTTTTAGATTAAATTATTCGAGGAAAATATCATGGCAGTTACTGCAGCCCTGGTTAAAGAACTACGTGAGCGCACAGCCGCCGGTATGTTAGATTGTAAAAATGCGTTAGTTGAAGCCAATGGCGACATCGAGCTAGCGATTGAAAATATGCGTAAATCTGGTCAAGCAAAGGCAGCTAAAAAAGCTGGCCGTATCGCTGCTGATGGTGTGATTTTAACTCACGTCGAAGCGGGTGTTGCGACTATGATGGAAGTTAACTGTGAAACTGATTTTGTTGCACGTGACGAAGGTTTTCTTGCATTTGGTAAAAAATTGCTTGCACTAGCTGCAGCTAACCAAATCAATGATATCGAAACATTAAACGCTGCTGAACTTGATGGTTCAACGGTACAAGCTGTTCGCGATGCATTAGTCACTAAAATTGGTGAAAATATTTCTCCACGTCGTGTCATTAATGTATCGGGTGAAAGCCTTGGCGCATATATACACGGTGGTCGAATTGGTGTTATTGCTATCCTTACTGGTGGTGATGAAGAGCTTGCTAAAGACGTTGCTATGCACGTTGCCGCAGCCTGTCCACAGTTTGTTAAGCCGGAAGAAGTGCCAGCAGAAGTTGTTGCAAAAGAAAAAGAAATTCAAATCGACATCGCAATTCAGTCTGGTAAGCCAGCTGACATCGCAGAAAAAATGGTTTCTGGTCGCATGAAGAAATTCACTGGTGAAATCAGCTTGACTGGTCAGCCATTTGTTAAAGATCCATCACAAACTGTTGGTGAATTATTAGCAAGTAAAGGTGCTGATGTTGTTAATTTTATCCGCTTTGAAGTGGGTGAAGGTATAGAGAAAAAGACTGAAGATTTTGCTGCAGAAGTTGCGGCTCAATTGGAAGCTGCAAAGAAATAATTGCACTTGCATCTTTTTCATCCGACCAACATCGGATACACTAAGAGCACTTCCTCTGGAGGTGCTTTTTTATATCTGTTTGATTTACCATAACAACTATTATAATCAATTGATTCGTCATATAGGAAAACAACAATGAGTATCGCCCCTAAATCAGCTTATCGTCGTATCTTACTCAAGCTCAGCGGAGAAGCCTTAATGGGTGACGGCGAGTTTGGTATTGACCCTAAAGTACTTGAACGAATGGCTCAAGAGATTAAAGAGTTAATAGAAATGGGAGTCGAAGTTGGACTCGTTATCGGTGGTGGTAACTTATTTCGTGGTGAAGGATTAGCCAATGCGGGGATGAACCGTGTAGTGGGCGACCATATGGGCATGTTAGCAACAGTGATGAATGGTTTAGCGATGCGTGATGCGTTACATCGTGCATTTGTGAATGCGCGATTAATGTCTGCGATTCCATTGAATGGTGTATGCGATGCTTACAATTGGGCAGAGGCAATCAGTTCATTAAAAACGGGCCGTGTAGTTATTTTTGCTGCAGGCACTGGTAACCCATTTTTTACCACTGACTCAGCTGCATGTTTGCGTGGTATCGAAATTGAAGCTGACGCAGTATTAAAAGCAACCAAAGTGGATGGCGTGTTTACTTCTGACCCAGCCAAAGATCCCGATGCTCAGTTAATCAAAAAGATGACCTACCAAGAAGTATTAGAAAAAGAATTAAAGGTCATGGATTTATCGGCATTTACATTAGCCCGTGACCATTCATTACCCATTCGTGTATTTAATATGAATACACCAGGGACGTTAAAGCAAGTTGTATTAGGTAATGACGTAGGTACACTTATTACACATGCTGAAAAATTAAAAGATTAGGAAACACACTCATGATTGATGAAATTGAATTAGACGCACAAGATCGTATGGAAAAAAGCTTAGGTGCATTAAAATCACAATTAGCTAAAATCCGCACAGGTCGTGCTCACCCAAGCTTGTTAGACAGTATTGTCGTGTCTTATTATGGTTCAGATACGCCGCTTAAACAGTTAGCGAATATTATTGCCGAAGACAGCCGTACGTTAGCATTATCAGTGTTTGATAAATCCGCGATTCAAGCTGTTGAAAAAGCGATTATGTCGTCAGACTTAGGTTTAAACCCAATGAGTGCAGGTGGTGCGATCCGTATTCCATTACCCCCACTTACGGAAGAACGTCGCAAAGATTTAATTAAAGTGGCACGTAGCGAAGCTGAAAACGGTCGTGTTGCTATTCGTAACATTCGCCGTGACGCAAATTCAGATATCAAAGAGTTACTAAAAGACAAAGATATTTCTGAAGATCAAGCGCGCGCGGGTGAAGAGAATATTCAATCTACGACCAATGATTTTATTAAAAAAGTAGATGAAATGGTTAGTGTTAAAGAAAAAGAGTTAATGGAAATCTAAAGGATTATGGATACCTTAAGCAAGGAAGATAGTGCGTCGGTAACGACGCTCAAATTGCCAGAGCATGTTGCCATCATTATGGATGGCAATGGACGTTGGGCAAAGCAAAAAGGAAAATTGCGAACCTTTGGTCATAAAGCGGGTGTTGAAGCGGTAAGAGCTTCTGTCCGTTTTGCTCGTAAACACAAGATCACTGCATTAACACTTTTTGCGTTCAGTTCAGAAAACTGGAATCGACCGCAAGATGAAGTCTCAGTGTTGATGGAGCTGTTTAAACTGGTTTTAACCAGTGAAGTAAAACGTCTCCATAAAAATGGCGTGCGGTTACGAGTTATTGGTGATTTATCCGCGTTTGATGATAAGTTAGTTAAGAAAATTAAAGCAGCAGAAGCCCTCACTAAGCACAATACTGAGTTACACCTTAATATTGCTGCTAACTATGGTGGACGCTGGGATATTGTGACTGCGACCAAAGCGCTGGCACAACAGGTTGCGGAAGGCACCTTGTCGGTTGACGCTATCAATGAAACATCGTTTGATGCTCATACTGCGTTTGCTGATTGTCCTGCACTTGATTTAATGATCCGCACCGGCGGCGAACAACGCATCTCAAACTTTTTATTATGGCAATGCGCGTATTCTGAATTTTATTTTACCGATACCTTATGGCCTGATTTTAATGAAGACAAATTTATGGAAGCGGTCGTTGACTTTAGTGAACGCCAACGTCGCTTTGGTAAAATTTCAGAACAGGTTAGTTAACTTTTTATGTTAAAACAACGCATCATTACGGCACTGGTCCTTGCACCTGCTGCCATCCTTGCTATTTTATTCTTATCGGTTGATGCGTTTCAACTTGTCGTCGCTATCGTCATGGGCTTAGGTGCTTATGAATGGGGCAACATGTCTGGTTTGATCCAGCGCCGTATGAAATTAGTGTTTACTATAATCATATCTGCTATTTGTGTCGGATTAAGTTTATGGGTACCGGCGAGTCAGATATGGCAGCAGGGCCAATTGCATGATGTGTTTTTTTGGATTTTGGCTTTGGCTTCGTTGTGGTGGGCATATTCACTCATTATGGTCATCATTTACCCCAAAGCCAGTGCGTTTTGGCAGCAATCCCATTTGATCCGTAATTTATTCGGGGTTTTCACTTTAGTCCCAACTTATGTCGCGATAGTCACATTACGTTCTAGTTTGTTTGACGTAGATTCGTTTTATGGTGCATCGTTGATATTTTATGTATTGGGTATTGTCTGGGCTGCGGACGTTGGTGCGTTTTTTGTTGGCGTAAAATTCGGCCGTACCAAATTAAGACCCAATGTTTCTCCAGGTAAAACGTATGAAGGTTTTGCAGGTGGTGTTGCTGCATCATTAGCGATAATTGCATTTGCTGCATTACATTATCAAGTCGAGGCGAAAGCAATCACCTTGCACATTGCCATTGGTGTCGTTACCGTAGCGGTATCGGCTTTGGGTGATCTTAACGAAAGCATGTTTAAACGCTGTGCGGGTATCAAAGATAGTGGTCGAATTTTACCTGGTCATGGCGGCATCCTCGATCGTATTGACAGTTTGACTGCAGCCTTTCCTGTATTTACATTTTGTTATGTGGTTTGGATGGCGTAATGCAAACCATAAGCATATTAGGCTCAACCGGCTCTATCGGAACGAGCACTATTGATGTCATAGCTCGTCATCCTGAACAATACCAAGTCTATGCGTTGACAGCTCATCGCGACTATCAAAAATTATTAAACCAAGCCCAAGCAGTTAATGCTAAACACGTTGTTTTAAGTGATGAATCGGTTATTGCTGATGCACGTAATTATGCCGTAACGATTGGCTGCACAGCGCAACTGCATTTTGGGGCACCCGCATTAGAAACAATGGTCCAAGCTGATGAGGTCAACACCGTCATGGCTGCGATTGTCGGTGCAGCAGGGTTGTTACCGACACTTGCAGCGGTTGAAGCGGGTAAGCGTGTGTTACTGGCCAATAAAGAAGCGCTAGTGATGTCCGGACAACTCTTTATTGAAAGCGCCAACCGTAATAATGCGACCATTTTACCCATCGACAGCGAACATAATGCGATTTTCCAATGTTTACCCCATGATTTTACATATGGTGAACTCGCCGATAGCGGCATTAGTAAAGTCTTGTTAACTGGCTCTGGTGGGCCATTTTTGGAGTATGATATCACTGCTTTTGCTGATATCACGCCAGCTCAAGCGTGTGCTCATCCTAACTGGGATATGGGGCAAAAAATATCTGTTGATTCAGCCACTATGATGAACAAGGGGCTGGAATTTATTGAAGCTCGCTGGTTATTTGGTTTGGACAATAAGGACATCGAGATTGTGTTACATCCACAATCTACTATCCATTCAATGGTCCAGTATGTTGATGGTTCAGTCATCGCACAAATGGGCGAACCTGACATGCGCACACCGATTGCTCATGCTTTAGCATTCCCTCAACGAATTAGTAGTGGGGTTGCACCATTAGATTTTAGTCAATTACGTGATTTTACGTTTTCTACTCCGTGTCCTGAACGTTATCCAAATTTATATCTTGCATTAGCGGCAGCCAAACGCGGTCAGTCAGCTTGTACTGCACTCAATGCAAGTAATGAAATCGCGGTAGCAGCATTTTTAGCTGGGCAAATTGGTTTTACCCAAATTGCAGAACTCAATTCACAGGTATTATCCAAACATATAGATATACTATTACCGAGTATTCCAGCGGTCTTGGCATGTGATGAACTCGCCAGACAATTAGCACGTCAGTATTTACAGGAATTTTTATGTTAGCAGTGTTTTGGAATATATTATCTTTTATTGTTGCCTTAGGGATTTTAGTTGCAGTGCATGAATGGGGACATTTTTATGTTGCCCGTCGTTGTGGCGTCAAAGTACTGCGCTTTTCAATTGGCTTTGGTAAAGTGTTATGGCGCAGAACCGATAAGCATGGCACTGAATTTGCTATTGCAGCCATACCCTTGGGTGGTTACGTTAAGATGCTCGACGAGCGCGTTGAAGACGTACCAAGCGAATTACAAGAACAAAGCTTTAACCGTAAAAGCGTCAAACAACGTTTTGCCATTGTCGCTGCAGGTCCGATTGTAAACTTTTTATTTGCAATTATTGTTTTAGCCGTCATGTATATGATTGGTGTGACAACAGT
The DNA here is from genome assembly GCA_029251505.1 of Glaciecola sp. Taxonomy (GTDB): domain Bacteria; phylum Pseudomonadota; class Gammaproteobacteria; order Enterobacterales; family Alteromonadaceae; genus Opacimonas. The sequence continues at coordinate 7,531 of JAQXDG010000134.1, forward strand.
AAAACCTGTTGTGGGTGATGTGGTCGAAAACTCCATTGCACAGCGAGCAGGACTGACATCTGGGATGCAGATAACACATGTTGGTGAGCGTTCTGTCAGTGATTGGGAGGCGGTCAATCTTGAACTAGTATCCGCCATAGGGCAATCACAAGTGACAATTCAAGTTGTCGATACGGGACTGCAAACGACACCTACCTTTGTGGGCTCGCCCTTTACACCAAGCTTTTATGACCCTGCGACACCTGAATTATCACCGAGTCCCAGTAAGATTACTTTAGTACTAAATGAGTGGGAATTTGCACCAGATAAACAAAGTGCGATGGATAGCTTAGGGTTCGCTACTTTCCGCCCACAACCGACGATGGACATTGCGTATGTCTCACCTGAGAGTGCTGCATCTAAGGCTGGATTACTCAAAGGCGATAAAATTTTACAAATTGATGGAACTCTTTTGCCAAATTGGGGACAAACAGTTGCATATATAAAAGCGCGACCAAGTGAAGATATTGAAATGACAATTGGTCGTGATGGTCAAATCCAACGCATATTTGCTACGTTAGGTGTCCAAGAGACCGATTCCGGGCGAATAGGTATCTTGGGTGTGAGTCCGGTTTTCGAGCAATGGCCAAGCGGGTTAGTCTTTGAACAACAACACAATCTTTTCAGCGCTGTAGGCCTTGGGATTGATAAAACGTGGCGTCTGATGACCTTAAGTGTAGATATGATTGGTAAACTCTTTACCGGCGATGTTTCGGTGAAAAGTTTAAGTGGTCCGGTATCTATCGCACAAGGAGCTGGAATGAGCGCAAGCTTCGGTCTTGTTTACTTTTTAAGCTTTTTAGCCTTGATTAGTGTGAATCTTGGGATTATTAATTTATTTCCATTACCGATGCTCGACGGTGGTCATTTAATGTATTATTTAATCGAATGGGTCACTGGAAAGCCCGTTTCAGAGGAAGTACAAGAGATTGGCTTTCGAATTGGAGCGGTGATTTTGTTTAGTTTAATGAGCATTGCAATTTTTAATGACATCATGCGCATCACTTAATTTTGCTCAATGTCGTGCAATTCCTTACAATAATGATAATTAGTCTAGGAAGAATAACAGTTAATGAAGTTAAGACAGTTTTTTTGCGCTAGCGTACTGACGTTATGTGCCTTCGCATCCCAAGCAAACAGTGACTTTGTCATTGACGATATTCGAATTCAAGGTTTGCAACGTGTTGCACTCGGTGCTGCACTAACCTATGTGCCCGTTCAAGTTGGCGATTCGCTGAGCGATTTTCGAGTCAAACAAGTAATCCGTTCATTGTATTCTTCTACTCATTTCGAAAGCATCAGTGTTGCTCGGGATGGCAATACGTTGGTTATCACTGTGACAGAGCGTCCGACCATTTCAAATATTATTTTTGAAGGTAATGACGATATTAAAGATGAGCAATTACAAGATAGTTTGAATGGCTCAAATATCATTCTCGGTGAACCGTTAGATAAAACCGTACTAAATTCAATCGAAAATGGACTCAAAGATTTCTATTACTCAATCGGTAAATATACCGCTGACGTAACAGCAATTGTCACTCCGTTACCACGTAACCGAGTTGATTTGAAAGTCTTGTTTGAAGAAGGCGATGCTGCTGAAATTAAACAAATTAATATTGTCGGCAATGAATTATTTTCTGACCAAGAGTTATTTGAGCTAATGGAGCTTAAATTTGATAAACCTTGGTGGGATTTTATGTCTGAGTCGCGCTATCAACAACAAACCTTATCTGGCGATATGGAAACGTTGAGTAGTTACTATATGGATCGCGGTTATTTGCGCTTTGCCATTGACTCGACCCAAGTCTCAATGACACCTGAAAAAGATGCAATCTACATTACAATGAATGTGTCTGAAGGTGAAAAATACAACGTGTCTGACATTGAAGTCGTTGGTGATTTAATTGGGCAAGATGAACTGATTAAACAACTGGTTCCATTAAGAGCTGACACCTTATACAACCAAGCGCAAGTTACTTATGCAGAAGAATTTATCAGTAAGTACCTGGGACGCTTTGGTTATGCATATCCGAATGTCACCACTATCCCCGAGATTAATGACGAAGATAACACGGTTAAATTAACCTTGTCGGTCGATCCAGGTAAACGTATATATGTTCGCCGTATTAATTTTGCCGGCAACAGCGTTACCGCTGATGAGGTGTTGCGTCAAAATGTAACACAAATGGAAGGGGCATGGTTATCCAATCAATCCCTTGAAACGTCTAAAATACAACTGTCACGCTTAACCTATATGGAAGAAGTTGAATTCGATACTATTCGACTGCCAGGTCAAGATGATCAAGTCGACGTTAATTTTTCTGTCAAAGAACAACCAGCAGGGTCATTTAATGCTGGTATTGGTTATGGTGACCGAACTAAATTAAGCCTCCAAGCAGGTATCCAACAGGATAACTTCTTAGGCACTGGTAAACGTATTGGTGTGAGTTTAAACACGGTATCTTATCAGCAGTCGATCTCACTTAGCTATACTGACCCTTTCTTTACCATTGATGGTATTAGTTTAGGCGGCACGATGAGCTATAGCGAATTTGATGGCAGTGATTTTAACGTTGTCAGTTATAACTCTAAGCAATTTGCGGTTGGAGCTAACCTAGGTTACCCAATCAATGCTGTAAACCGAATTAATTTTGGTCTAACCTATAGTAATGTAGAGTTGTATAATCGTTCTTCATACGAACAAACAGACCGTTTTTATAGTCAGTTCTTAGATGCAAATAACCCAGATGGTGCAGTGAAGTATGATAGCTTACAAGCATCGGTTGGTTGGTTCAGAAATACATTGAACCGCGGTATGTTTCCTTCTGCAGGTTCGTCACAACGCGCCTCAGTGAGTATTACCACGCCTAATTCTGATGTTCAGTTCTTTAAATCTACAATCGATACTAAGTTTTACTTCCCGTTGTCACGCAATCAACGCTGGACTGTATTAGCGCGAGCTCGTCTAGGCTACGGTAATGGGTATGGCGATGTCGACGGAGTAGAACAAATTCTACCATTCACGGAAAACTTTACCGCGGGTGGTTCTGATACCTTACGTGGTTTTGAAAATAACACCGTCGGTCCTCGTGGTATCCAACGTTATTCGCAAGGGTCTATTACCTCACCGGATGGCAGTGTATTCCCAGGATTACCTGCAAACGACAGTTTATTTACATCACAACGTAGCCTAGGTGGTAATGCCATGGCAATAGCGGGATTAGAGTTAATTGTTCCCACTCCGTTTGTCGAAACTGAGTTTGATAAATCAGTCCGTACTAGTCTTTTCTTTGACGTCGGTAATGTATGGGACACAGAATTTGATTATGATGCGTATAAAGACTTACAATTAGCTTCTGGCAGTGATCCATTGTTAGATTATGGTGACTGGAAGAACTATAGAAGCTCTACCGGTTTGTCAGTACAATGGATTTCACCTATGGGTCCAATGGTATTTAGTTTTTCTAAGGCGATTAAACAACTTCCGGGTGACGATGCGAAATTCTTCACCTTTAATATTGGCCAAACATTTTAATTATTAATCTGTATCAATAAGATACATATTCAGGAGTAAACTTTGAAAACATTCACTAAGACAATTGCAACGACCGTATTACTAGCAACGACGTTATTGAGCACTGCAGCAGTAGCTGCACAAAAAATTGCCATCATTGATGTGCAAGGTGTGATTCAAGCATTGCCACAAACTGCACAAATCGTGCAGGGGATTAATAACGAATTCAAAGCACAATTTGCTGAAGTGCAAAAATTGCAAAAAGACGGTGAGTTTGAAGTAGAAAAGCTGCAACGTGATGGTGCGACTATGTCTGAAGCTCAAAAGAAAGCGTCACAAGAAAAAATCATGGCTATCCGTGCTGAGCTTCAAGAAAAAGCCACACCGTTACAACAAGAAGTACAACGTCGTCAAAACGAAGAGCAAACTAAATTATTGGGTTTAGTTAAGCAAGCGATTGATGCCGTGGCGAAAGCAGAAAATTATGACGTAGTATTAAATGCAGGCGCAGCAACATTTGCTAAGCCAGAGTTTGATATTTCTGAAAAAGTATTAGCAAAAGTTAGCCAATCTAACTAATTTAGCATCACCAATCCAAGCAGGCCGACAAAATACTTTCTTAGTATTGCGTTGGTCTGATTTGTTTTTAAGGCTTTTACGGTTATTGTTGCGCGCAATATCAATATTTGGAGTTTTTGACCTTGTCAAATGAATTAAACACGATAGAAATTCGTGAAATTATGGATTTACTTCCGCATCGTTACCCTTTCTTATTAGTTGACCGAGTCACTCATTATGAGCTTGGCCAATCAATTTGTGCCTACAAAAATATTACGTTTAATGAACCGTGTTTTACGGGGCATTTTCCGGATCAACCTATTTTTCCTGGTGTGTTAATTCTTGAAGCACTCGCCCAAGTAGCTGGCGTCTTAGGATTTAAGAGCATGGAAAAAACCGATAAGTTGTATTTGTTTGCAGGTGTCGATAATGCGCGTTTTAAAAAGCCGGTTGTCCCTGGTGATAAGCTAGAGATGGAAGTCGAGATAGTGAAGGAGCGTCGTGGTATATGGAAATTCAAGGGTGTTGCACGCGTTGATGGCGCAGAAGTGTGTAGCTCAGATTTCATGTGTGCGATGAGAGATATGTAACCTTGATCCATTCAACTGCAATAATTGATGCCAGTGCAAGCATTGGCAATAATGTTACCATTGGTCCGTTTTGTTACATTGGTGAGAATGTTGTCATCGGTGATGACTGTATTTTCGAATCACATATTGTAGTTAAACGTGATACCACGATAGGTAAAGGCAATCATTTTTATCAGTTCTGTTCGATTGGTGAAGATTGCCAAGACAAGAAATATGCGGGTGAAAAAACCACTCTCACCATTGGTGATAACAATGTGTTTCGTGAATCTTGCTCAATCCATCGTGGTACTACTCAAGATCAACGCATCACTAAAATCGGCTCAAATAACTTATTAATGGTGAACACCCACCTTGCTCATGACTGCATGGTCGGTGATAACAATATCTTTGCCAATAACGCGACCGTCGCTGGACATGTGCATATTGGTGATTTCGTTATATTGGGTGGGATGACAGCGGTGCATCAATTCTGTCATCTTGGCTCACATAGCTTTACCGGTGGCGGCGCAGTAATATTGCGTGATGTTCCACCATTTGTCATGGTTAATGGTCTTAAACATATTCCACAAACGATTAACTCAGAAGGGCTTAAACGACGTGGCTTTAGTGCTGAAGCGATTATGAATATCAAACGTGCCTACAAAGCCTTATATCGTCAAAATAATACGATAGCCGAAGCATTGGTCGCAATCAAAGTGTTAGCCCAAGACTGTCCTGAGTTAGACATGATGGTTGATTTTTTAAGTCAGCCAAATCGCGGTATCATTCGTTAAAATGAGCACCGCTATGGTGTCAGACAAGCCTTATAAGATCGCTCTGGTCTGCGCGGAACCTTCGGGGGATATGCTCGCCAGTGGTCTTGTGAATACTCTCTTACAGCGTTTCCCTAATGCGCAAATTAAAGGTATCGGTGGAGATTTAACTCAAGCTAATGGCTTACAGTCATGGTTTGATATGAATGAACTCTCTGTAATGGGATTAGTGGAAGTGCTCAAGCATTTACCCCGTTTACTGTCTATCCGCAAACAGCTTAAAGCTCAGTTACTTGCCTTTAAACCTGATATATATATTGGTGTTGATGCGCCAGATTTTAATCTTCCGATTGAAACATTTTTAAAAAAACACCATATCAAGACGGTGCATTATGTCAGCCCGACTATTTGGGCATGGCGCGAATCACGTGTACATAAAATTAAGCGTGCGGTCGATTGCGTGATGGGGCTGTTTCCGTTTGAAGCGCCGGTATTTGCTAAATACCAGGTGCCGTATCAATTTGTCGGCCACCCAATGGCCGATGCGATTGCACTTAAGCCAGATCAAGAAAAGGCTAGGACAGCATTAAACTTAAATGCTGACGCAACTATAGTGGCAATGTTACCGGGCTCAAGAAGTAGTGAAGTACAACATTTATTGCCGATATTTTTAGCTAGCTTTGCGTTAATGCAAACTCGTCATCCTGACCTTGTTGGGGTCGTCCCTGCTGTCAATGCCGCGCGTGAATCGCAAATTAAGCAACTTCTAGCCACTTATCCTGACTCACTTCAATCTGCGCTAATCATCACGCGTCGTTCAGCACGTGAGGTCATGATAGCCAGTGATGCAGTATTACTGTCTTCTGGGACGGCGACGTTAGAAGCGATGTTATGCAAACGTCCAATGTTATCCGTGTATAAGATGTCTGGTTTGACGTATAAAATGATGCAACATTTATACAAACCGGATTATTTTTCATTACCCAATATTTTAGCGAATGAAGCATTGGTACCTGAATTATTACAAGACGATGTGACACCTGAGGCAATCAGTGCGTACATGAATGATTTGTTAGCATTGGATCTATCAACAACTCAGGTTGCTGGCGTTGTTAGCCAATCACACTCAACCACGATACCTGATAGCACAATTGTACGCCTACCTGTTCGGAGTAAAGGTTCGTGTTTGTTTGCAATTAATCAAGACCGCCTAGCGTATATTATGGAGCGTTTTACCCAGTTGCATATTACCTTACAACAACATGCGGATGAGCAATCAGCTGACGTCGTGACGAGGTATTTACTAAAATGATTATAGCCGGTGTCGATGAGGTAGGGCGCGGTCCTTTAGTGGGGGATGTGGTTACGGCAGCGGTGATCCTCGATCCTGCGCGTCCCATCTTAGAGCTCAATGATTCTAAAAAGCTCAGTGAGAAAAAACGCGAAGCGCTATTCCCAATCATTCAAGAGCGCGCGCTGGCATGGTCGGTTGGCCGAGCTACACCTGCGGAAATTGATGATATTAATATTTTACAGGCCACACTATTAGCGATGACTCGGGCTGTACAAGGATTGGCAATTCAGCCTGATTTTGTTCAAGTCGATGGTAATCGCTTACCAGCATGGTCCTATGCGGCAGAAGCCATTGTCAAAGGGGATGGTAGTGTTGCCTGTATTAGTGCAGCCTCTATTATTGCCAAAGTCATGCGAGATAGAGAAATGCTTGCATTGGATAAAATATACCCAGAATATGGTTTTGCCAAGCACAAAGGCTATCCCACCAAAGCACACCTTGAATGTTTAGCTAACTTACCGATATTGCCGAACTACCGCCGTTCATTTAAGCCCGTTGCTAAGCTACTTCAAGCAAAATAAAAATAAATCACATTTGGATTTGTTTTAGTCGTTGTTCAAGTCTGTTTTTTGATACACTATCCCGATATTAATACTCATTTTAGATTAGGATTGCTCGCTTAAATGTCTTCAGAATTTATCCACTTACGTGTCCATAGTGATTTTTCTATGATGGATGGCCTAAATAAAGTCAAACCATTGTTAGACGAGTGCGTTAAGCAGGAAATGCCTGCGATCGCGTTGACGGATCAAATGAACATGTGTGGTTTAGTGAAGTTTTACTCAGAAGCACATAATCGTGGCATAAAACCTATTATTGGTACTGATTTTTGGGTTCAAGACTTAACACAGTCTGACGATATTTTTCGTTTAACCTTACTGGCAACCAATAACGACGGCTATAAAAACATCACCGTGTTGATTTCTAAAGCCTATCAACGCGGCCATGTTAATCATCTTCCAGTTATTGACAAGGATTGGTTAATTGAACATCAAGCAGGTGTACTTATTTTATCTGGTGCAACACGGGGTGACGTCGGACAAGCACTAGTCAAGAATAACCTTAAAGGTGCGCAGCAAATGGCTGCGTTTTACCAAACTCATTTTCCCGACAGATATTACTTAGAACTAATTCGAACAGGCCGTAGTAACGAAAACACTTATATTAAAGCTGCCGTTAATTTTGCGCAAGAGCATGATTTACCCGTAGTCGCGACCAATGAAGTATGTTTTATCAGTCAGGATAACTTTGCCGCACACGAAATCCGAGTCAGTATTCATGATGGCTATACGTTAGAAGACTCGCGCCGACCGAAACACTACTCACCGCAGCAATATATGCGTTCTAGTGCTGAGATGGTGGCGTTATTTGATGATATCCCTGAAGCCATAACCAATACCGTAGAGATAGCTAAACGCTGTAATGTCACGGTTCAGTTAGGCACGTATTTTTTACCTAATTTTCCAACAGGCGATTTATCCACCGAAGACTTTTTAGTTAAAGTGTCCGAAGAAGGCCTTGAACGCAGATTGTTAAGCCTTTTCCCTGATGAAAATGAGCGTAGTGTAAAACGCAAAGAATATGATGAACGATTAGAAATCGAATTGGTTGTGATAAACCAAATGGGCTTTCCTGGTTATTTCTTGATCGTCATGGAGTTCATTCAATGGTCCAAAGACAACGGTATCCCTGTTGGACCTGGACGTGGTTCTGGTGCGGGATCATTAGTTGCGTATGCCTTGGATATTACCGATCTGGATCCGCTTGAATTTGATTTGCTGTTTGAGCGATTCTTGAATCCAGAACGGGTGTCAATGCCCGATTTTGATATCGACTTTTGCATGGATAGACGTGATGAGGTAATTGATCACGTTGCACAGATGTATGGTCGTGAAGCGGTATCGCAAATTATTACGTTTGGTACGATGGCAGCCAAAGCGGTAGTCCGAGATGTGGGCAGAGTATTGGGCCATCCTTATGGGTTTGTTGACCGTATCAGTAAACTGATCCCATCCGATCCGGGCATGACACTAGCTAAAGCGTTTGATGTCGAACCTCGTCTCGGCGAGTTAGAAGCAATGGATGATGATGTCAAAGATTTATTGAGCATGGCGCGCATCTTGGAAGGGGTCACTCGAAATGCGGGTAAGCACGCAGGTGGTGTAGTCATCGCACCGACGCAGATCACGGATTTTTCACCTTTGTATTGTGATGATGCAGGCAATAACCCCGTTACTCAATTTGATAAAAACGATGTAGAAACTGCCGGTTTAGTTAAGTTCGATTTCCTCGGTTTGCGGACATTGACGATCATCCAGTGGGCGATTGATATGATCCAAGAATCGACCGGTGAATTGGTCGATATTACGCAAATTCCACTAGAAGACCCTGAAAGTTTCAAACTACTTCAACGCGCTGAATCTACCGCTGTGTTCCAGTTAGAATCGCGCGGCATGAAAGACTTAATTAAGCGTCTGCGACCAGATTCCTTTGAAGATATTATCGCATTGGTTGCCTTATTTAGACCCGGGCCACTGCAATCGGGCATGGTTGATAATTTTATTGACCGTAAGCATGGCAGAGAGGCGATTTCTTACCCTGATGCAAGCTATCAGCATGAATGTCTACAGGTCATCTTAGAGCCAACATACGGCATTATTTTGTACCAAGAACAAGTTATGCAGATTGCCCAAGAAATGGCGGGCTATTCACTCGGTGGCGCGGATTTATTACGTCGAGCTATGGGTAAGAAAAAACCAGAAGAAATGCAAAAACAACGCTCGGTATTTGCTGAGGGTTCTAAAAATAATAACATCGATCCTGATTTAGCGATGAAGATCTTTGACTTGGTAGAAAAATTTGCTGGGTATGGATTTAATAAATCGCATTCCGCAGCCTATGCCTTGGTGTCGTATCAGACGTTGTGGTTGAAGACCCATTATCCGGCGTATTTCATGGCTGCTGTTATGTCTGCTGATATGGATAATACGGATAAAATCGTTACCTTAGCCGACGAATGTCAACGCATGGGAATGACGATTTGTCCGCCTGATCTGAATAGCGGTAAATATAAATTTACGGTGAATGCTCAACAAGAAATTGTATACGGTATCGGCGCAATTAAAGGGGTAGGTGAAGGCCCTATTGAAGCGATTATTCAAGCGCGTACTGAGCAAGGTGCATTTTCTGATTTATTTGATTTTTGTGCCAAAATCGACATTAAAAAAGTCAATAAGCGTGTCTTAGAAAAACTAGTACTCGCTGGTGCAATGGATAATTTAGGGCCACATCGTGCTGCGATTATGGCGACATTACAAGATGCGTTAGACGCGGCAACGCAACATGCACGAGCAGAGAGTTTTGGGCAAGGTGATATGTTTGGCTTATTAACTGAAGCTGAAGATGCGCATCAAGCCTTTGCTAGTGTGCCTATGTGGTCTGAAAAAGTCTGGCTTGATGGTGAAAAAGAAACCTTAGGGTTATATTTAACTGGCCATCCGATTAATCAATATCTCAGTGAATTAACGCATTACACCGATTGTCGGATTAAAGATATCAAGCCTACTGGGAAGGGCAATCAAGTTGCCATCGCCGGTTTAGTTTTGGCTGTGCGCGTGATGACCAACAAAAAAGGGCGTCGTTGGGGGATTGTTACCTTAGATGATAAATCGGGTCGTGTTGATGTAAGATTGTTCCCAGATCTGTATGATACCTATGAACCACTGCTACAATCAGATAAAATATTGTACGTAAAAGGAGAGGTCAGCTTTGATGAATTCTCTGCTGGCAATACAATGACGGTAAGATCATTGTTAGATATTACCGATGCACGCGAACAATTTGTTCGTGCGTTATCAATTTCGATAGAATACAACCAACAATTAAATCGTAAAATTGATGAAGCATCCCGTATTCTAGAGCATTATCGCGGCGGTACATGCCCGTTGGAGTTTAATGTTCAACATGACGATTTAGAAGTTGCACTAACGTCAAATGCCGAATGGTATGTGACCCCTAGTGATCAACTATTACATGAATTAAGACAATGTATGGGTGAACAAAACGTCAAACTGATGTTTTCTTAACCGATACACCGCACTTTATTAGGATAGTACATGAGCGTACATTTTTTGGATTTTGAGCGACCGGTTGCTGAACTAGAAGCCAAGATAGAAGAACTTCGATTAGTGAACCAAACGGGGAAACTCGACGTGGGTCTTGAAGATGAAATTAATCGTCTGCAAGAAAAAAGCGAGGATCTAACGAAAAAGATATTTAAAGATCTTGGTGCGTGGCAGGTATCACAGCTAGCACGTCACCCTTTACGTCCATATACCCATGATTACATCGCTTATGCGTTTAGCGATTTTAATGAATTAGCCGGTGATCGCGCCTATGCCGATGATAAAGCGATTGTTGGTGGGTTAGCCATGTTAGACAATGAGCCGGTGATGATTATTGGTCATCAAAAAGGACGTGATACTCATGAAAAAATCAAGCGTAACTTTGGTATGCCGAAACCTGAAGGCTATCGTAAAGCACTGCGCTTAATGAAAATGGCAGAGCGATTTAATCTTCCAATCATTACCTTAATTGATACTCCTGGAGCGTACCCCGGTGTTGGCGCAGAAGAGCGTGGCCAGTCAGAAGCCATAGCACGTAATCTTAAAGAAATGGCAGAGCTGAATGTACCGGTTATTTGTACTGTGATTGGTGAAGGTGGTTCAGGAGGTGCATTAGCCATCGGAGTTGGCGATCGGGTTAACATGTTGCAATACTCAACTTACTCAGTCATTTCTCCGGAAGGCTGTGCTTCTATATTGTGGAAGAGTGCAGAAAAAGCACCTCTTGCCGCTGAAGCAATGGGGGTTGGAGCAGCACAAATTAAGTCTCTTGGCTTAATTAACGATATTATTGCAGAGCCATTAGGTGGTGCACATCGCAATCACCCAGCGATGGCTGCAAATTTTAAAGCAACAGTTAAACATCAATTAGCGCAATTAAAAGCACTGAGTCTAGATGAGCTTAAAGCCCAACGTTACGAAAGACTTATGTCGTTTGGCTACTGTTAAGCGTCTACTTGATTTAACCTCTCCTCACTGGACGTTTATTGCTGAGCGTCCAGTGTATTTAGCGCTCAGTGGCGGCAAAGATTCTGTTGTGTTACTTGATGCGTTAATGCAGCAATGGCCGACAACTGCGGCATACCCTCTTACATTGTTACATGTCAATCATCATCTTCAAGTTCACTCATCAAGTTGGGCTGAGCATTGTGTTGCATTAGCCAAACGCTATGAACTCACTTGTGTGGTTTTGGACGTTGCGGTTTCAGTCAACGGTAACATCGAAGCCAATGCACGTGAAGCTCGTTATACAGCGTTATTTTCAACAATGGCAGATGATGGTGTATTACTGCTTGGGCAACACGCTAATGACCAAGTTGAAACCTTATTCCTAAACCTTAAACGAGGGGCTGGTAGTCAAGGTTTATCAGGCATGGCTGTTTGGCAAACGCAATTTCATCGTTTTGGTGCTCATCCAGATATGATGATGTATAGACCGCTGTTAGGGATCACACAAGAGCAGATTGATAGCTATGCGCAACATGCTTTACAAGCAACAGATTGGGTTGAAGATCCGAGTAATCAAGACACTGAGTATGATCGTAATTTTTTACGCCATGAAATTCTGCCAGCATTAAGTCAACGCTGGCCACATTGGATAAATAACGTGGTGCGCAGTATGCAAGTATTAACGCAAGAACAAGCGTTATTGCTCGATGCGACCAATGAAAAATTAACAACGTGTTTGCGCGGGGATGAGCTATCGTTAAGTGTATTAGCGCAATTTTCTACCCAGTGGCAAGCACAAATAATGCGTTTATTCGCCCAGCGGTATGCTGACGTCGTGCTCAGTCAACAGCAACTGCGTAGTTTAGAACAAGTGCTTAGCGCTAAATCAGATGCCCAAGGTCAGCTCAGTCTCGTCAATCAACATGGTCATAAAATTCATTTTTTCCGTTATCAAGCTCATCTGTATTGTGTCTGGCAGATGAGTTTAGAGCATGCCAGAGCAATGTACAGCGAGTTAGTTAACCGCGAAAATCCAGCGGACGCGAATATGACCTATCAAGCTGTGCCACTAAGCTATAAAGTTAAACCTTGCGATGCACGGCATCATAAACCCATTAAACAATGGTATCAGGCTTGGTCTGTGCCGCCGTGGTTGCGTCCATTTACGTTAGTACTGCGACGCAATAGTCATGATGAACTGCTATGGTGTAATGGTGTCGAATATATACTGAGCAAGGACTAATTTATGCCAACTGAATTTATTTCTGTCCTAAGCTTATTGGTTGTCGCTGTGATTTCAACATGGTGTTTTAAGCGGATTAATTTACCTCCAATATTAGCGTATTTGTTTGCGGGGATTGTGGTTGGACCGAGTGTCTTCAATTTATTTGACCATATTGAAGAAATGCATGTCTTAGCGGATATTGGCATTGTATTTTTATTGTTTACCCTAGGCTTAGAATTTTCTCTTCCTAAACTCAAAGCAATGCGTCATTTGGTCTTTGGCCTTGGTCTAGGGCAAATGTTACTAACGACTTTAGTGGCCGCAAGCATAGCGTACTTATTGGGTTTTTCAATATCCGCAGCCATGGTGATCGGCGGCATTGTTGGTTTATCTTCAACGGCTATAGTCATCAAACAAACCACAGAAATGGGGACGCTTAACACTCCGCGTTCACAGCTTGCAGTATCGATTTTGTTATTTCAAGATCTGGCTGTTGTGCCATTTTTGATTTTAATCCCATTAGTGAATAGTCCTTCCGATACTTCCTTTGCTGTATTGGTTGCTATCGCGTGCGTCAAAGGGGTCGTGGTGATCACATCGTTGATGTTGATTGGCAAATGGGTGTTACCTAAATTATTTAGAGAGATTGCCAATACCCGTACCGATGAATTATTTGTACTAACGACATTAACCGTCGTGTTAATGGCTGCGGGTTTGACTTATGCGATGGGACTATCACTTGCGCTGGGTGCCTTTATTGCCGGCATGATGCTTGGTGAAAGTCAGTATAAGTATCAGCTCGAATCAGATATACGGCCATTTCAGGATATTTTGATGGGCTTGTTTTTTGTGACCGTCGGTATGCGTTTAGAACTGGCTGTGGTAGTCGAATATGCAGGGGTGATTGTCGTTGGGTTAATTGCAATGCTAGCGCTTAAAGTCCTAATTGTGCGTTTCTCTGCAATGATAGTTAATACTAATGCTAATGATGCGTGGGCAGCGGCATTTAAGGTCTGCCAGATGGGAGAGTTTAGTTTTATTCTGGCATCGCTAGCCGTAACTCATACTATTTTAGATCCTACCACCGCTTCTATTTTAGTCAGTATTGGTATCTTGAGCATGACGTTAACCCCGTATTTAGTCGCCAATAGTGTACGCTTTGCGCATTTTTTTGCACCGGATGATACTGCTAATATTATTAACAATGCGCAGGTATTAGACGTCGAGCGATCGGGGCATGTGATTATTTTGGGTTTTGCTCGAGTAGGGCAGTCAACGGCACGAATGTTAGATATGGAAAAGATTAGCTATGTGGCAGTAGACATTGATCCCATACGTGTACAAGAATCACAAATGGCGAATGAGCCAGTGATTTACGGTGATGTCTCAAACAAAGCGATTTTACAAAGTGTTAATGTTGATTCGGCTGCTTCCGTCATCATTACGTTTGACCATATTCCAAAAGTAACACAGTGTATTCAATGTATACGGAGTTTTAATCCTACAATCCCGATAATTGTCCGGACGCGCAAAGATTATGCGTTAGAGGCATTATATAATTGTGGTGCGACACAAGTTGTCCCAGAACTGCAAGAAGGCGTGCTCATGTTAGTGTCACAAGTCTATCACTATAGCGGAGTACCAATATCACGGATCTTAAAGCGCATCCGCAATGAACGTAAAGGCAAGTATGATCACCTTCATGGTTTTTACCCGGGTGAAACCACAGAACTGAATTATGAAAGCGCGGATAAATTACAATTTATGCATGCGATTAATCTTAACCGTTCTGCTTGGGCGGTTGGACGCACGATTGCTGCGTGTGACTTAGTCAAATATGGGGTCCATGTGCGTAAAATAAAACGGGGTAATGACGTAATCCAAAATCCAGCTTTGACCGAGGTGTTACATGATAATGACATCTTAGTTATCAGTGGTAAACCTCGGCGAGTCGAGCGTGCTGAAAGGCATCTGTTGGATGGGCATTAATCTGCCGAGTATTTATTTGAGGTTATTAAATTCTTTATTTAAGCTGTAACTCTCATCTGTGACAATGCGTTCTAACGTTTCAACTCGAGATTTTAAGCTAAGTAGCTCCTTTTCTAATTCTTCCCGTTTAACTTCAGACACGTTGTGTTTTTTATTAGATTTTGCAGCCTCAACGATAGCAACTAATGCCCAGCAACAAATCGCAACGATAGCGATAGCAGTCATATTCATAATGGTTCCTTTTTATAATTAGTATAGAAAAGATAACAAGTTCTGTGCTAAATATAAAACATAACCTTTTCAAGTGGTTAATTTTGTAGACACGATATGTGCTATACTGAATTTTGTCAAAATTACTAATAATTGAGTAAACTCACCAATGTCAGACCTAAGCCTATTAGCGCAAGATGAATTATGGATGATTCACGCACTGACTCTAGCGGACAAGGCCGAGGGGATTGGAGAAGTTCCAGTCGGAGCGGTGATCGTATTGGATAATCAGATTATTGGAGAATGCTATAATCGTTCTATCATTGATAATTTTCCCTGCGGTCATGCAGAAATTATGGCTATCCA
>JAQXDG010000149.1 GCA_029251505.1 Glaciecola sp.
TCAGCTTATTGTTAAGGAAGGTGGGGCTTGGTATTTAGTATTCCCACCAACCTTCTTGCCACCAGTGTACAAACTCCTCAAAATCGATCGACCCATCATGATTATCATCAATCAGATTAAAGCCTTCTTCGACTGAAGACATCTTAGTTTTAGGGCTTAACACCGTCAGCAATTCAATAAATTCAGGTAACTCAATCATGCCGTTACCATCCCGATCAAAAAAGTTAAACTCTGCACGAATATCGTTACGTTGTTGCTCTGTCAGTTTTGTTTGTGGTTCCATAATAAAACTCAAACTTATGAATAATGAATGTATGGGTTATTTTACAGTAATCCCCAGAAGCAACAACTACCAATGGTATTAAATTTGGATTTAAATATTAGTTTTACCCATCGCTTCACGACGGGCTCGACGTTCTTTCCCTTTGTCTTGACGACGCTTGGTCATCGCAATTCTAGCATCACTGCCCACATGAGACTCATTCCTCGCCTCAGCTAATGCAACTTGTTTTTCTCTTTCACGAAAACGTGCAATTTGATCGTCGCTATGAGTGCCTGCACATTTAGGACAAGACACCCCCGCTTCAAACTCTTCGCTGAGCTTGTCTTCAGCAGTTATCGGTAAACGACAGGCATAACACTGGTCGTAAATACTTTTTTCAAGATCGTGGTTAACAGCGACCCGGTTGTCAAAAACAAAACAATCGCCTTCCCATAAGCTTTCTTCTTTGGGCACGTCTTCTAGGTATTGTAAAATACCGCCTTCAAGGTGATACACCTCGTCGAAGCCTTGTTCTTTTAGATAGGCAGTGGATTTTTCACAACGGATCCCACCAGTACAAAACATGGCGACTTTTTTATTTTTAGATGGTTCGAGGTGTTCTTTCACATACTCTGGAAATTCTCTAAACGTTTGTGTTTTTGGATCAATCGCGTGTTTAAAAGTACCAATTTCGATTTCGTAATCATTGCGTGTGTCAATTACTGTCACGTCAGGGTCAGAAATCAGAGCATTCCAATCTTGTGGTTTGACATACGTTCCCACTGTTTTGAGTGGATCGATACCTTCGACTCCTAAGGTCACGATTTCTTTTTTGAGTTTTACTTTAGTTCGATAAAACGGCGCATCATCATGTAAGGATTCTTTGCTAGAAACGGGGTTGATACGGACATCAGCATTTAAATACGCTAAAAGATTATCAATCCCTGCACGAGGGCCTGAGATGGTGCCATTGATCCCTTCAGCAGCCAGTAATAAGGTGCCTTTGATATCATTATCAAGCATAGCGTCAAGTAACGGCTGACGCATTGCTTCGTAGTTTTCAAGTGTGACAAATTTGTACAGCGCACACACGATGTATTTAGACATATTTAATATTTCCTTGCGAATTGGAACGTAAAACCAAAGCAAAATTGCGGGGCGTAGTATACGTAAAAGTAACATCTATTGCGACCAAAACACCCATAAACCCTTATTTATTTTATGGCTTTATGGGTTCTGCTAAATTTTTCGCATACAGATCATATAATAATTCGGGGTGTAATGCTTGCTGGAACAGCGTGACTTGTTCGCGTAAAAACACCCCATTATTCATTATATCGTCATCAATATAATCTGGGTTATTGCGCAAACTAAGTGGATGAGGATGCATGATTTGTAAGAGGTGCATCGTTGCTATATCCCCATTAGCTAATGCAGTTGCAGTATGTGTTATAGCTTGAACTCGGTCATTTGAGGCGGCTAATGGTTGTGGCGGTGGTGTTGCTAATACGTTGATTTGTGGATCTGAATCTTCTATCTGATTGCTGTCGTCTTGCGAGTGCATGACATTCATTTGTGCCAAACCTGAACGCGCTTGAGCTAAGGATAACAGCCAATGAAAGTGAGCTTGTTGAGTTGTAGCAACACGAGATTCTGACAAAGTAGAGCACACATCCGCTGATGCAGCACTAGTGGGGGCAGATGCAGGTAATTGCAGATTTGAATTTATCTGCGAACAAAGATGTGTCAGGCTCATATTTGACCAACCGATTAGATACACTATAGTTATCGGCTGGTATGGAATTTACCTAAACAAAACCGTTGGTTAAGGCGCTGTTTGAACGATCGCGCCCTTGCCGACGCCTTCAAAAGCGATAATTTGGATCTGACCCGCATTAGAACGCTTAGTTTGCTCTTCGAGTAAATATTGCGCCAGACATTCAACGGTAGAGTCGCGGTCAACGACTTCGCACTCAGCTCGACTTATCGCCATTTCAAAATACCCTTGCGATGATTCATACGCAAATGCGGTATGCGTTATGTCTGCCACATCACCATAATCACAATGTAATTGACTAATCGTAACCTGATCTTCAGTAGAACCAATATAAATATCAGCCCAACGTTGAGCCCAATAAGCTTCTGCAGCCAAATTTTCAGTGCCATCTTCAATAATAGTAATTTTTGAACGATGACCGTGGGCAATACGCTGACAATTTCCGTCATGCTTTTTTAGCCCATGCGTATAATGATAAAACGGCGTAGTAATCACCTCTGCACGCAATAACAACTCAATATCATCAACATTATCAGGTAAATGTATCGCCAAAACGTCTTTTAGATACGCTCCTACACTTTCCATGTTGATTTCATCAGCATAAATAAACCCATAAGCTTCGTCTGGGCAATACATATGAATCGCACGATCATTAGGACGTTGAAAGCTCACTTGCACCATATTTTTTTCGCGATGAGTAATTTGTGCAAACGCATGTTCCGCAGGCACGAGCAGCTTATGATCCACATATTGATCAATTAAGCCTTTGAGTTGTTTTTTAACAATCCCAAAGTCTTGGACCATACTTTCTTCATTCAGCTCACCCGCTAAAATAACATCGACGATCCAACTCTCACCTACCATACCCCGTTTAGGGCATAAGTAAGAAAAATCCATGACAGTTAAATCGTTTACAAATAGGTGCATGTTTTGGTTCCGCTAATCTTTGTCGGCTTTAGACAATTGATCTTTTAAATTAGGTGGGATGCCTTTAATAACTAAGGTATCAGTAACAGGGTCGTAGTGTACTTTATCTCCAAGTAAATTACGATCAAAGCTCAATGTTACACCGCCACCTTGTCCAGAAAACTTAGCAAGTGGCTTTAACGCTGCTCGGTCAGGTTGAAACTGAGGCTCTAAGGGTTGCTCGAGATGGGCATTAAACACGCTAAAATCAGACTGTTGCTCTTCATTTTTAGGTAATTTAGCAGATAACTCGGAAACATTGATATCTTCACCTGACGCTATTTTTTGTTTGTAGTAATCTGCAACCACGCCACGGGACACTTGTTTTTCTTCGGTGGATAATTGTTCAGTGGCTAAATAATCATCAACTTGCGCAATTAATTGCTTGTTTTGTGCTTTGATATCTACTTTTTCTTCACAACCGACAAAACGCATGAAAAAGTCTGAAACTTTGCGTCCCATCCGACCTTTAATAAAACTAATATAACGATGTAATTCTGGCTGAGTGGTGTATTGCGTTAAATCAATACGCACCGCTAATTGCATTTTAGGGACATCAAGGTGATCCGAGTAACTGAGTTCTAGATCGTCCGTCACTTCGACATGTTGTTTCGTGTTGAGCAGCGCAATAAATAAATATTCCGTCGCCAAAAATTCATAATGAATAAATACAATATAGCCCGTCTCAACTAATCCATCTTCGACTAATGCCTTGATCAGTAGCTGACTACCGCCTTTAGATAATTCGATGAAATGCTCGGCATCTTGAATGGTCGCCCCTAACAATTCTTTAAATTGTGGACCCGCGTTTACTGCCGGTACACTATCTTGTGCATCAGCACCATCTTCATTACTACCTGAAGCGGCCTGTAATACTTCAATTGAAGCAAAGCCACCCACCCCTTTACCCGGTTTAGAATTGAACGCTTGGTTAATTTCATGGGCCAATGCTTCGGTAGAAGGACCAATGTCAAAACACGCATTTTTAGGCGTTAATGCCAAACGCTGTTCGCTATTAATCGCTAATTGATGCATGACAAAATGCTTGATAATTGCGCTCATGATAAATTCACTGTTGGTGATATAAGTGTTTGCTATTATAATCTAGAAAAATCATATAGATCAGATATTTTGCATATACTGTTCTAATGCCATTCCTAAACTTAAAGAGACAACCCTTATGCCACAACAATCTCAGTATGATGATGCACAATTTGAAACAATATTAAATGAAGTATTAATGTGTTTAGAAAAGCATCAAGCTACGCGAGATTTGTCTTTAATGGTATTGGGTAATGCTATTACTCATATTTTTTCGAATCAGGTAGATGAACGAATCAGGCCACAAATGGTCAAACAATTTTGTGATGTATTACAGCGCAGCGTAAAGGACTAATCTATGATTTTTGCTGAATCACCACGCCGTCAAAAGGTGTCTCGCTTAGTCAGCTGGGGTCATTGGTTTGCGTTTTTCAATATTATCATCGCTCTGGTAATCGCATCTATCTATGTATTCTCTGCCCCTTTCCCCGATAACTTATTAGGTCAGATTTATCTGATTGCTAATTGGTTTGGGCATATTAGTTTTATTACGTTTATCGGCTTTGTCATTTTCATCCTCCCCATGTGTTACATGTTGGAGAATATCCGTTTTGTCAAAACCTTTGCCTCCTTTATCGCAGCAGTAGGGCTTGCCTTATTAGCGTTTGATGCATTATTGTTCAACCGCACAGGTTTACATTTAAGTTTACGTTCTAGTGAATTAATTGTTGATGAAACGGCCTCTCAGATAGCCTTATTCTCATGGCAAGAATGGGCTTTTTTGAGTCTGCTGTTTATTGTTTGGTTTGGTTTTCAGTTATTAATGGCAAATGCCTTGTGGAAACGCATCGAACGGTTTAGCCGAAAGCGTGTGGGTCAGTCTGTGATTGGCTTGTTTTTATTCAGCTTTATTGGTTCTCATGCTTTACACGTCTGGGCTGATGCGCGTTTATACCAACCGATCATGCACCAAGATAATATGTTTCCACTGTCTTATCCTTCTACCGCCAAAACGACACTGTCACGTTACGGCCTGTTAGATATTGCCGATTATGAACAACAAAAATCAGTTCAATTTACGTATAACATTGAACAGCTTGCCTATCCCAAAGAACCGCTTTATTGTCCTATCGACAGAACGTCTAGCTGGGTTGTATTGTATGTGACCGATGCTATTGGTCCCTCAGTAGCCTTGCCAACTAAATGGTCATCGACTCGCTATTTTCGTCCATTCAATTCGTTAGATGTATTAGTCAAAACCACATTATTTAGTTTACCTAATTTGTATCATCATTATCTTAAAGAATCGACCCCGGTAATGGTTGATGTACTCAGTGGGATTAAGTTACCCATTCATTTGTACAGCCCGTCAAATACCGGCATTGGTGACAATAAAATCATCACGCTAGATTTTTCAGAACTCACTCGTACACTTGAACAACCACAACCCGGTATCACGTTTGCTTTTATTAATGCTAGCCAGCTCGATACATTAACTCAAAATATAGCAATAATGAGTGAGTCAAGTGCGTCACAGAATTGGCTGATTATGGCACCTAACCTTTCTAATAAAGGGGTTAACGGTATGGTGTGGAGTAATAAGACATTGAGTCAACAAGTCATGATCGATGAGGATATCGTACCGAGTATATTTGCGCAGTTGGGGTGTGATGTCAATCCAACCATTTATTCAACCGGTCAAAACATTTTCGGTCAAACGCGAGATTGGCAAGTCACAACCGAAAATGACTCAGTCATCTTATTGAATGGCAATTATGTGGCTAAAATTAAGAGTAATGGCTTAACTGAAATTCAGTCTAAAGCGACTGGCAACCAGTTAAATCAACAACTTAACACGGATATGTTCAACCGAGCAATCAAGCATATCAGTCAGTTTTCTCAGATTAAGTGAAAGCACTCACGCAGTTTATTGATGTGCAATAACTGCGTGTTGTTTGCTTGTGTTGATAATTGCGCAAGGGCTGTTTCATTATCAGCCTGAGCTGCGAGATCGAACAGCCAATATCCTGCTCGTAATTGTGCGTTGATCGCACATTGCATATCAGATTGATTATCCCCAATCAAAATACTTTGTGACAAATCGTAGCCGTAATCTTCAGCGGCACGTAGCAACATACCTGAGTTAGGTTTACGACACGTACATTCTTGCGTATAACCGCTATTGCCTGCTGTTGGATGATGCGGACAATAATAGGTGTCGGTAATAATCACACCTTGCTCAAGCAGTTGCACGCACATCCATTGATTTAACTGCTTAAAATCATCCTCAGTATACATACCACGAGCAATGCCAGACTGATTGGTGACAACAATCACCTCATACCCTAACGATTGCACGTACAACATTAACTCAATCACTCCATCCATGAACTCAAAATCGTCAATAGTATGTACATATCCATGATTAACGTTAATCACCCCATCACGATCAAAAAAAGCTGCTTTTTTGTGGATCATGGTTATTCCTGCTCTGCTGTTAATTGATAGACGAATATTTTAAAATCGATTGTCACGGCACTCGGATCGTCGATGCACAAGGCTCGCTTTATTGCATTCGCACTATGAGCATAAGGAGTCATCGTAAACAGTTGGCTTTTTTGGATTGAGGTTAAGGTCAAAGTGAATGCGACATCAAGCTCTCTAACGAGTGCAATATCTGGTAAGGCTTGTGGTCCATGTGGCGTCACGGTGTCATAGAGATGCGCTTTGAATTCTTGTAAATGTGACTGATTAGGCACTACTTGATACCATAGACCGCCGGCTTTCAGAACACGCAATGCCTCGGCGCTATCTATCGGGGCAAATACTTGTAACAAGACATCGATTTGATTGCTTTGCAAAGGTAAATGAAACGAAGACGCAACAACATATTGATGCTGACTTAAGTGATGTTGTTGTGCTTGTTTGGCTGCTCGGATAACGGCATTTTTTGCGATATCATTACCTTGATACACGATTTGCGGATCATCTAGTCGCGCACTGAGTTGTCGCAAATAATACCCCTCTCCACAACCCGCATCATAAATGGAGCGCACGGTATGATCGCCACGGTGAGTGCGTATATCTGCGCTAATCGCTTGAATTAATGGATCATAAAAGCCGGCATTTAAAAACGCTTCGCGTGCTTGTACCATCGCTTTATCATCGCCAGGTTGTAGCGACTTTTTAAATTGCACCGGTAATAAATTGACATAACCTTGTTTGGCAACATCAAAACTATGACCATTGTCACAACGCCAAGGCTGATTGGTTTGCACAGATAAAGGAGAAGCACACAATGGACATTGCCACATAAAAACGACCGAAACATCAACAAAACAAAATTTTACCAAACTATTGATGCTTTCGCTATGCTAGTCATTTGCATACCTACGTATATATATTGATACCTATCTATCAGGAGCACTTACTAC
>JAQXDG010000150.1 GCA_029251505.1 Glaciecola sp.
GAATAGAGTCTGAATCGCTTCTAGCGTTCCTATATTTTCATCCGATATCCGTATTCTTAATGCTGCAATATTTTGTTCAAGCTCCTTTTGAGCCTGTAAAAAATCAAGATGAAAATCCTGCATTTCTTTCTGGGTGAGTGACAAAATGACATTTTTTTCAGCTCTGTGCATTTCAATAAAATTTGATCTGATATCTTTACTAATCAAAGATCTCGTCATATCTTTATCTATGACATGGTTGAAATTTTCATTCATTACACTGAGGCTAGTTAAACTTAGTACTAAAATTATGATGATACTCAGTAAAGACAAAACGCTTAGCAAAGTAAATATCGTTATTAATGTCATATTTTTGAACATTAGCACATCCTATGTAATGAAAAATGTTGTCAAGATTGACAATCAACTTACTTATCATAGTCCATCTGAAGCAATAGGGTTATCGCTATGATAAAAAATATAAGTAAAATTAGTGATCAAGTAACGATCCTTGTTGTCGATGATGATGATAACAATCTCTATACATTAGAAAAATTATTAGAACAATTAGGAGTTAACCACTTTCATCTGATTAAAGCTCTGAGTGGTGAAGCATGCTTGAAAATTGCCCTAAATGAAGAGATTGAACTCATTATTCTAGATGTACAGATGCCAAATATGAATGGCTTTGAGGTAGCTAAATTCTTAAAATCAAATAATAAAACAAAGCATATCCCAATTGTTTTTTTAACCGCAGCGTTTAAAAAAGAGGAATTTGTTCGACAAGGATTTGAACTTGGAGCCATTGATTATTTTACAAAACCAATTGAAAAATACAGTTTTTTAGCAAAAATACGCGTTTATCTAGAACTGTTCAAAAAACAAAAAAATCTTCAATATTTAAATCAACATCTTGACACGGTGATAAATGAAAAAACCGCAGAGTTAGTTCGGACTAACAAAAAACTTGCCTCTGAGAATAAAGAGAAAGAAAAACGAGAATTCGCATTGCTGCAAAGTCAGCAAGAACTTAGAGAAGCTAAACAACGCTATTTTGAGCTTTATGATTTGGCGCCTATTGCTTATTGTACACTGAGTGAAGATGGGCAGATTCAAGAAATAAACCAGACTGCATCTCGGCTTTTGGGCGTTAATCGAAAAAAATTAAAAACACTGCTTTTAGCGAATTTAATCCCTGCCTACCATCAACATACCTACAATTTGTTTTTTAACAACCTGATCACTTATCGGACATTTACCGAATGTGAAGTCGAGCTTGTTCGCGTTGATAAAACACGATTTTGGGCGCACTTAAGTGCTACAGTTGAGGAAAGTAACCATATACTTGAGTTACGAATCCTCATTAATGATATTTCTAAGCGCAAAATAGCGGAAGAAAAACTGCTACATATGGCCCATTATGATGAATTAACCGGTTTAGCAAACCGAACTTTATTAGCCGATCGCTTACAGCAATATATGGTGCACGTGCAGCGTAATAAACAATTATTAGCCCTTATTTTTCTAGATATCGATGGTTTTAAAAACGTGAATGACACCTATGGACATGACACAGGAGATAAGCTGCTCGTGGCATTGGGGCAAAATATGCAGAGTGTATTACGTACTGAAGACACCATTTCCCGCCTCGGAGGAGATGAATTTGTTATCGTGCTTTCAAATTTACCTATGATTAAAAGCGCCTTACCCTTAATTACCCGTTTACTAGAGATCACTGCACAACCTTGTTTAATTAATGAGCACTCTATTTACGTTACTGCGAGTATTGGCATTAGCTTTTACCCTCAAACTGAAAAAGTTGCCCCTGATCAACTTTTACGCCAAGCAGATCAAGCCATGTATCAAGCAAAAATATCTGGGAAAAACCGCTATCATATTTTTAATACGGAACAAGATAATTTTATTCGTGAACGTTTTGAGCAAATTCAACGTTTATATGAAGCACTTCTTGCTAATGAGTTCGTTCTTTATTATCAACCAAAGGTCAATATGCGAACCGGCGTTATTTTAGGTGTAGAGGCTTTAATTCGTTGGGAGCATCCGCAAAAAGGCCTTGTTCAACCGAATGATTTTTTACCATTAATTGAAGGACATCCATTATCTATTGAGCTCGGTGAGTGGGTCATGAGATCCGCGCTAGAGCAACTCCAACAATGGCAGAGTAGTGAAATTAAAGTCCCTATCAGTCTTAATATTAGTGCGTATCATCTATTATCAATAAACTTTATTAGCCAATTTGAACATATTTTATTAGAATTTCCGAAGGTAAATCCTTCGTTGATTGAATTAGAAGTCCTTGAAACCAGTAAGCTTGAAGATTTAACTAAAGTCTCAAAAATAATAAACCACTTTAATAAACGAGGGATATATTTTTCTTTAGATGATTTTGGTACCGGTTATTCATCCCTCACTTATCTTAAACAATTAGCTATCACCTACATCAAGATAGATAAAAGTTTTGTCATAGATATGATGGAAGATCCAAATGACCTTGCCATATTAAAAGGGGTTATTAAACTCTCTGAAGCTTTTCAAAAACAGGTTATTGCCGAAGGCGTGGAATCAATAGAACACGGTAGAGCATTGCTACAATTGGGCTGTGAAATTGCTCAAGGGTATGTCATTGCTCGTCCTATGCCAAGTGAGGCGTTTTCTGATTGGTTGAAAAAATGGCGCCCAGAGAACGCATGGAGAACACAACGCGTTATCACTAATGATGAAGCTAAAATTCTTTTTATTTTAGTAGAACATCGCGCATGGATAGCAAGCCTTGATGCCTATCTAAAAGGTAAAATCAACAACTTTGAATCTCTAAATATTAACGAATGTTCTTTTGGAAAGTGGCTAGACACTAATGGGGAAGCATATTTTTCATCCATTGAAGCCTCCGCCAACGTCCATGCGATCCATGCGCGGATTCACAATCGAGTTGACGAGTTATTAGTGTTACAGCGCAAGGATGCAAAAAAGGAAATAGCAAAAGGGATTGCAGCGCTTTATTCTCTTCATGACGAATTGTTTAATAACATCAATTATTAGACCATTGCACTTAAACTAGGGGGGGCAAGCCTAACGGAACCGTAATCCAAGTAATATGAATAAGTTAACCGATGAGACGATAAACGGGGTATCATTATAATAATAAAATTAATTAATTAACTCACTA
>JAQXDG010000163.1 GCA_029251505.1 Glaciecola sp.
GGTCTATAGAACTATAAAAAAGATATAAAATCCTAGTACGACGACGATCCTTCGCCGGTTATTATTGCTTTAGCGCTGCTCTAAACTGGTTAATTAATGCTTGTGTTGAGCTGTCCATAGAGGCATGCATTTCGCCGCTATGAATCGCATCCAATACTTGATTACCTAATACTTTACCTAACTCAACACCCCATTGATCGAAGCTATTGACTCCCCATATCACGCCTTGTACAAAGACTTTATGTTCATACAGTGCCACCATAGCCCCTAATGTAAATGGGTCAAGTTGGTCAAAGGTAATGGTGTTCGACGGTTTATTACCCGGCATGACTTTGTGCGCTGCTAACGTATCTT
Source organism: Glaciecola sp. (assembly GCA_029251505.1). Lineage (GTDB taxonomy): Bacteria > Pseudomonadota > Gammaproteobacteria > Enterobacterales > Alteromonadaceae > Opacimonas. The sequence continues at coordinate 355 of JAQXDG010000163.1, forward strand.
TTTCTGCATCAGTTAATGCATCGGGCAATTCAACACGGCATTCTGCAAAGGTTTTACCTTGCATTAACGCTTGGGTTTGCCCAAAACAATTAGAAGCTAACATCGCATGGTGTGCGTCGTTTTGTTTAGGCACATTCAACGGCATAATAAAATCAGCCGGAATGATCGTATCGCCTTGGTGGATTAACTGATGAAAGGAATGCTGACCATTGGTGCCTTCTGAACCAAAAATTATCGGGCCTGTCGCGTAATCTACTGCGCTACCATCTGCAACATTGCGCTTACCATTAGATTCCATATCAAGTTGCTGTACGTAAGCAGGGAAGCCTCGTAGGTAATGATAATAAGGGAGAAGTACATGACTCTGCGCATCTTGAAAATTACGATACCACACGCCGAGCATGCCAAGGATCACGGGTAAGTTTTGCGCTAAAGGGGTCTCTTGAAAATGCGTGTCCATAGCATAGGCGCCTTTTAGTAAGGCTTCAAAATTTGCATACCCTATCGCTAAAGCTATCGGCATCCCAATTGCAGACCATAACGAATAACGTCCTCCGACCCAATCATCCATTGGAAAAACCAATTCTGGATTCATACCAAATTCAACCGCCGCAGGGACATTCGATGAAATCGCCGCAAAATGCTGAGCAACCGCTTCAGCTGGTGCGCCTGTACCTAAGAACCATGCTTTGGCTGTGAGGGTATTTTGTTTAGTTTCTTGAGTGCCAAATGACTTAGACGACATCAATACCAGAGTCGTTTCAGGATCACGCTCAGCGAGCACATCTTGAATATGACAACCATCGACATTAGCAACAAAATGCACATTGAGGTTATGTTGATGATAAGGCTTTAACGCCTCTGTCATGATTTTTGGACCTAAGAATGACCCACCAATCCCTATGCTGACCACATCAGTAATTTTTTTACCGGTGTAACCAGTGTGGACGCCATCATGCAGCGCTTCTGTGAAGGCTTTCACTTTAGCGCGAGTAGCTTGAACTTGCGGGAGTACGTCTTGACCTTTCACAATGATTGGGGTGGAACCAAAATTACGCAGAGCAGTGTGCAGCACAGCCCGATTTTCAGTGTAATTAATGGGTTTTCCGGCAAACATAGCGGCGCGTGCATCTTCGACACCGGCTGTTTCGGCTAACGTTAAAAGCTGTTCAAAAATTGTAGGGGTAATTGTATTTTTAGAAAAATCGATATTGATCCCACACGCGGATTGATTAAATGTTTGCGCTCGCGTTGGATCTTGTGCGAACCAATCGCGCATATGCTCATGTTGATGAACTTGTGCTAGGTTTGCTAATTTTTTCCAAGGTGCACTATTTGAAATAGTCATTTAATGTCATGTCCTTTATCAATCGTGTTGTGTTAACTACAGTTTAGCTTGTAACAATGCTTCAAGTTTAATTTGATCAACGGTAAAGTTACGAATGCCCTCAGCGAGCTTTTCAGTTGCCATCGCATCTTCATTCATGTCCCAACGATACTCACTTTCAGTTAATGCTGTAGGAGGTGTGGTAGTCGCACCATGATCTTGTAATTTAACGGCTAACTCACCTTGAGTATTGGCTAATTCTTCTAATAATGCAGGGGCAATGGTTAAACGGTCACAACCGGCAAGTTCAATGATCTCATCAGTGTTACGGAAACTTGCACCCATCACAACAGTTTTATAGCCATGTGCTTTGTAATAATCATAGATTTTAGAAACCGACTGCACGCCAGGATCTGTTGCGCCAGGGAAGCTATCTTTGCCAGTGGATTTTTTGTACCAATCTAAAATACGACCCACGAATGGTGAAATTAAGAAGACATTTGCTTCTGCACAAGCACGTGCTTGAGCAAAGGAAAATAATAACGTCAAGTTACATTGAATGCCTTGTTGTTCTAATGCTTCAGCGGCTTTAATGCCTTCCCATGTTGATGCCATTTTAATCAATATACGGTCTTTGCTGATTCCTTCGTCAGCATACATGGCGATGAGCTTTTGTGCTTTAGCAACGGTCGCTTCAGTATCAAACGATAAACGTGCATCGACTTCAGTGGAAATACGACCAGGGATCACACCGACAATTTCTTTACCGATTAACACTGCTAATTTATCAGCAGCATCAGCGACTTGTTGTACCGCATCATTGCTTTGTGTTTTCGCCCATGCAATCGCATCATCAATCATGACTGAATACTGCGGAATATCTGCTGCTTTTAATAATAATGATGGGTTAGTAGTGGCATCAACGGGCGCATATTTTTTGATTGCATCCACATCGCCAGTATCGGCAACAACAGTAGTAACAGCGCGAAGTGCGGTAAGTAAATTAGACATAATGATCCTTAGAATATTTGATTATGCATAGATTACCTTGCTCATTAAAAAATGGCTAGGGCTGAATGAGAATAAAGCGATGAATATAATAGATTTTTCTCATTGGCAGTGGAGTGTTCAAGTCCGTATAGTAACCAGTACTAAAATCAAAACATAGTTTATGTTAAGATCTTACTAAAGCATAATGCGTTAAATAATAAATCATTATTAAGGAATCTATAGATGTTAGTTGTTGTTTCTCCAGCCAAAAATCTAGATTACACCACGCCGGTTACGACTAAATTGTTTAGTCAACCAGCACTACTCGACGATACACAATCGTTGCTAAAGGTGTGCCAAACACTCACACCTACAGATTTGTCTGGTTTGATGGGGATCAGTGATAAGTTAGCATTGTTAAATGCCGAACGTTTTGCGACGTTTCAGATGCCATTTACCTCAGAGAATGCGCGCCAAGCAGCCTTAGCATTTAATGGCGATGTATATACTGGGCTAGATGCTGGCTCCTTAAGTGCAGCAGACTTAGACTATGCTCAGCAACGTTTACGTATTTTGTCGGGTTTGTACGGGGTCTTGCGACCACTAGACTTAATGCAACCTTACCGTCTTGAAATGGGCACTAAGTTGGCGACAGAAAAAGGCAAAAACCTCTATGAATATTGGGGTTCAACGATTACGGATAACCTCAATGAGACGCTCGCTGGACAAAAGACGGAAGCTCAACCAGTATTAGTTAACTTAGCCTCAACTGAGTATTTTTCCGCCGTCAAACCTAAAGGGCTACATGCGCAAATTATTACGCCGGTATTTAAAGATGAAAAAAATGGCAAAGTGAAAATAATTAGTTTCTATGCCAAAAAAGCCCGCGGGTTAATGGCACGATTTATTATTCAAAATCGTATTGATAACGTGGCTCAACTTAGTGAGTTTAACACCGCTGGTTATCGTTTTGCCCCTGAGCAAAGCACCGCGACAAGCCTAGTTTTTGTTCGGTTAGAGCAAGATCGCCCTGCTTAATTAAGTCACGCGGCAACGTAATCAAATATTCAGAGTTTTTATTTAATTGTGGTTGAGCGAGCGTTGATTCAGACGCATTTGCTCGGTGGTTAGTGAGTGATATGCTCGTTCAAACTCAGTCAATGAAATCGGTAAAATAAATTGCTGTGTTACTGAAGATCTCATCAAGATTGGCTACCGCAGCAGTCCGTGAGCCAGGTAAAGTGAAGAAATTCATACCATCACCAGCATCATAGC
>JAQXDG010000175.1 GCA_029251505.1 Glaciecola sp.
TCAGTGTTAAAACATCTGCAGTCACAGCATGTTAACAACTTAGTGACATTCATCTATAAGAAAATGCGCTGATTAAGTTTACTCTTATTAAAATTACTCTTACTAAGATATTAGGTAAAACAGGAAAACGTCTATGTTAAGTCTTTTTGGACTCATTGCAGGGCTTGCGCTGCTGATATATTTAACACTGAAGGGAATGAACCTGTTCATTGCAGCCCCCTTGTGTGCTTTGTTTGTTGCATTAACCAATGGTTTACCCATATTTCTGGGAGAAGGTAATTTTGTTACTACCTACATGTCTGGGTTTACTGGGTTTATTGCCGCTTGGTTTTTTATGTTTTTGCTGGGAGCGTTATTTGGCAAGTTCATGGAAGACACTGGTGCCGCCGATTCATTGTCACGCTGGATCATCACCAAATTGGGCTTCAAACAAGCAGTATTTGCGGTGGTTGCTGCCTGTGCTATTTTGACCTACGGCGGTGTCAGCGTGTTTGTTGTTGCGTTTTCAGTGTATCCAATGGCGTTAAGCTTATTTAAAGATGCCAATTTACCGCGTCGTTTTATTCCTGCGACGATGGCATTTGGCTCAGTCACGTTTACGATGACATCGGCAGGCTCGCCTGAGATCCAAAACTGGATCCCGATTAAGTATTTAGGCACATCCCCGTTTGCAGCATGGGAAGTGAGCTTAGTTGTCGCTGTCTTTATGGCGTTATTTGGTTATTGGTGGCTTAAACGAATGATAGGTAAAGCCGTCACACAGGGCGAAACGTTTGTCACACGCGATGATGATCCACTCGTAACCGAGCGCAAGTTGCCTAATCCCTTTACCGGCTTTATTCCATTGACAGTGGTCTTGGTCTTGTCCTTTCTATTACATGAACAGTTAGCACAACTGGCATTGATTATCGCATTAGGTGGCGGCGTACTGACCTTAATGATCATGAATTTCAAATACTTTACCAATTTAGGTCGGGCGGTTAATCTTGGTACTACTGGCGCCTTGTTAGCCATTGGGAATACTGCTGCGGTGGTTGGTTTTGGGTCAATAGCTAAAACTACCGATGCCTTTGCCCAAACGGTTGAAGTGATGACCCATCTACCCGGTCATGAACTCATTGGCGCAGCGATTGCGGTGAGTGTGATTGCGGGTTTAACCGGTTCGGCGTCAGGTGGACAAGCCATAGCCCTGCCCTTAGTTGGCCCGCATTATCTCGACCAAGGTGTGGATCCAGAAGAGTTACACCGTATTGTATCCATTTCATCTGGTGCACTCGACTCGCTACCGCATAATGGCTATGTCGTCACCACTATTCGCGCTATTTGTGGTGAAACCCACCAAGCAGCATACGGTCCTATGGCAGCATTAACGGTAGTGGTACCTTTAGTTGGGCTGTGTATCGCTATCGCTTTATTCGTATTATTTTAAGGACTAATTTGAGGACTGACATGAGTGTTAAATTGAGACTGACAAAAACCTATTTTGCGCGTAGCTGTGTCACTATGGTGTTTATGTTTGCCCTATCTATAAGTACGTTAACCATAAGCTCGTTAATTATCGGTACGCTGACTATCGGCGCTGCTCACGCTCAGACTACTAATAACGAGCAAGTACTACTGACCACCAAACAACGGCATGTTATTGATAGTTTTACCACGTTTAACGGACATACACTCAAACAAGTAAATATTGGTTGGGAAAGTTATGGCAAGCTCAATCAGGACAAATCCAATGTCATTTTGATTACTCATTACTTTACGGGTAACTCGCATGCCGCCGGCAAGTATCATCCAGACGATGAAGCGTCGGGCTATTGGGATAGTATAATAGGTCCTGGTAAAGCCATTGATACAAATACATATTTTGTGATCAGTGTAGATACCTTAGCCAATATCAGCGCACATGATCCCAACGTAATTACCACAGGTCCAGCTTCAATTAACCCCGATACAGGCAAACCCTATGGCTTAAGCTTTCCCGTTGTGACCATGCGCGATTTTGTCAATGTCCAAAAATCCGTATTGGAGGAATTAGGGATCACTAAGCTCCACGCAGTAGTTGGGGCATCGATGGGTTCAATGCAAGCCATCGAATGGGCGAGTGCCTACCCTGAATGGGTTGATAATGTAATTTCGGTGATTGGCTCGGTACATTCTGACGCATGGACAACGACAGCATTAGAGCAGTGGGCTATCCCTATAAAGCTCGACCCATTATGGCAGCAAGGGCAATACGCGCAAGATGCCCCGCCGATTGAGGGGTTAACCGCTGCATTAATGTTTATCACTCAAATCGCCTTGCACCCTGATTATTTTAACCAAGTAGGACAGACGTTAGATCATCAAGCATTAGAGCACGCGCCTCTGCATGACATTTTAGCGGACCACAACATCACACAATGGCTGTATACCAGAGCTAAAAGCCGAGCCAGTCTAATGGATGCTAACCATTTGTTGTATTTGGTTCGGGCATGTCAATTATTTTTAACTGGCCAAGGGGCATCACTTGAAGCGGGGTTAGCCAAAGTTAATGCTAACGTGCTCCTTATTCCTGCAGATAATGATCTATTATTAATGCCATATCATGCTCGCAACGCCTACACGCAATTACGCACGAATGCGGCGACTAAAGCTGCAAGTAAAGCCTCTGCACCTAAGATCGCTTATGCATCGCTACAAGGACCATACGGTCATTTAAATGGCGTATTAGGGATTTCCCAACATAGCACTACCATTGCTGATTTTTTACAACAATAAGGCTCGGTTTATGACGACTAAAAGAACGATTAGCACTACGCTATTGGCGATAGGTATGTTTACCGCATTTACCGTTTTTCTTGCTCATGCAAACGATGGCCTCAGTAATAGCCTGAGAAATGGTATTCGTCATGGTCTTAATTATGATCCTAACAACGTGACCGTATCAGGGTTATCTTCAGGGGGCTATATGGCAACACAAATGCACATTGCGCATTCTGATAGTATTCACGGAGCGGCTATTTTAGCGGCGGGTCCGTATTACTGTGCGCAAGGGAGTATTGGGACTGCACTCGCTCGCTGTGTCACAAAAACCGACAGTCCGATTGATTTAACGTTATTAAACGACCAACTCGACTATTACGCACAACAAGAATGGATTGCACCACTACAAAATTTGCAAGATGATAAGGTTTGGCTATTGCATGGCCTTAAAGATACAACCGTAAACCGTTTAGCAGCGGATGCATTGTATACTCAATATACCAACTTAATGCCTAGCGTTAATGTCTCCTATATAAAAGACCAAGCCTTCGGTCATCAATTTCCTACAGATAAAAAAGGCAGCCAATGTGGACTGTCGGAAAAACCGTTTATCGGCCAGTGTAATTATGATGCAGCCGGTCAACTATTGACATATTTATTGGGTCCGTTACACCCCAAATCTACCCAGCTAAACGGTAATATCGTTAAATTTGATCAACAAACATACGCGGGAGAAACGGCCAACACAATAGCTGATGACGGCTACATCTATATTCCACAAAATTGTGCTCAGGGTAACACTTGCCGGTTGCATGTGAGCTTTCACGGCTGCAATCAAAATGCAAGTGCCATAGGGATGGATTATATTGAAGATACGGGTTTGAACGAATGGGCGGATAGCAATAAGCTTATTATCTTATATCCACAAACTAAAAGCTCAATGTTTGCGCCGCTAAACCCACAAGGCTGTTGGGATTGGTGGGGTTACACAGATCGCTATTATGCCACGACTAAAGGACCACAAATTAAGGCAATACACACGATGATAAATACTTTCACTCATCAGTTCCCAAAAAAATAAATATCATTCATGGAAGTGATTTGGCATCATCTTATTATTGAATCACTAGAGAGAAACAATCAACATGCATATCTATGTGGATGCCGACGCCTGCCCTAACTTGATTAAAGAAATATTATTTAGGGCTGCACAGCGCACCAAGACACATTTAACGCTGGTGGCGAACCAATCCATCAAAAAACCGGCATCTGCGTTTATCCATATGCTGCAAGTGCCACAAGGATTTGATGTTGCCGACGATGAAATCGTACTAAGAGTGACACCGGATGATTTAGTTATTACAGCAGATATTCCATTGGCAGCCGAAGTCATTGAAAAATCCGCTATTGCATTAAATCCTCGTGGCGAGTTATACACCACGCATAACATTAGAAGTATTCTAAATATGCGAGACTTTATGGATACCATGCGCTCAAGTGGCGTGCAAACCGGTGGCCCACCCCCCATTACACCAACGCAAAGACAACAATTTGCTAATGCATTAGATAGAATTTTAGCAAAAGCAAATCAATAACTTTTAAGGAAAATAAACATGGCGAAGACAGTTTTTATTACCGGCGGTGCAAGCGGTATTGGTTTTGGAATAGCAGAATTTTTAGGTCAACAAGGACATCGAATTCTCATCGTAGATATTAATGAGCAAGCGGCGATTGAGGCATGCGAGACATTAGCGGCTCAAAACATTAGTTGTCGCCCTGTGGTACTTGATGTAACCGATACAGTGGCAATTGCAACATTAACTGAAACCTTGCACGATGAAACCATTGATATTTTAATCAACAATGCTGGGATTCAGCATGTCGCTAAAATCGAAGACTTCCCGCCTGAAAAATGGCAACTACTGATCAACATTATGCTCGTTGCTCCAGCCATGCTAACCCAAGCATTCTTACCAGGGATGCGGGAGCGCAATTTTGGCCGTATTATTAACGTCGGGTCAATTCACTCGGTGGTTGCATCGCCTTATAAATCTGCCTATGTCGCTGCTAAACATGGCTTGTTAGGGTTTGCCAAAACGATTGCATTAGAAACGGGTGAGCATGACATCACCATCAATACGCTGTGCCCAGCCTATGTTAAAACCCCACTAGTCGAAGCACAGATAGCCAAACAAGCAATTGAAAACGGGATCTCTGAAGAGGACGTCGTCAACAAAATCATGCTCGAACCCATGCCGAAAAAAGCGTTTATTGAGATCAGTGAACTGGCACAAACTGCGCATTTTTTGATTTCTTCTGGCGCTAAAAATATTACCGGTCAAACTCTCATTTTAGATGGCGGTTGGACTGCACGATAAACCCGCTAACTAATTGGTTAGTTGGCAAAAAATGCGGTTAATGTTACATTTCACTGCATACTGCTCAAAGGAAGTAACAGATGAAATACGCCACCGTTGGATTAATTGGAAAGCCGCAAGATGAAGGCACGCATGTTAGTTTGACGGCACTCACTCATTATTTGCACGAAAAAGGCTGCAAGGTACTGATTGAATCACGCTTACATGCAGAAATGGATGATGAGCGACTAACTAGCGCTGAACTTGTCACTATCGGACAAGAAGCCGATCTAGCAATCGTCGTCGGTGGTGATGGCAACATGTTAGGTGCAGCCCGGGTATTAGCTCGCTTTCCAATCCATGTTATTGGCGTTAACCGCGGTAATTTAGGTTTTTTGACCGATATTGATCCTGAAACAATTACCGAAGATCTTGACGCTATATTCGCAGGCAAAGGCATTATCGAACAGCGGTTTTTATTAGAAGTGGATGTATTTCGCCATGAATCACTAAAATCCACGAATGTTGCCGTCAACGAAGTGGTATTACACCATGGCAAAGTTGCGCACATGATGGAATTTGAAGTTGATGTGAATGGCCGTTTTATGTTTTCGCAACGCTCAGATGGCTTAATCATCGCGACACCAACAGGCTCTACGGCTTATTCATTATCCGGCGGCGGACCGATATTAATGCCGTCATTAAATGCCCTAACCTTGGTACCAATGTTTCCGCATACCCTGACCTCTCGACCTATTGTCGTTGATGCAGACAGTAAAATCAACTTGCGGGTGTCTAAAGTCAATTCGGATAATCTACAGGTTTCTTGTGATAGCCACATTATGTTGAGTATATTGCCAGGAGATGAAGTGGTCATTCGCAAATCACCTAATCAACTCAACCTAGTACATCCGCCTAGTTACGACTACTTTAACGTCTTAAGCACCAAACTAAACTGGGGCAGTAAACTTTATTAAAAACTGATCTTGCATGAAACCAAATTACTGTATATATTTACACTTAATGTATATTTAACCAGTGGTTTTATAATTATGATCTTGGCACTCTCTATTGAAAACTTTGCAGTAGTCAAATCAGTCCATGTTGATTTTCGTCATGGCCTCTCTGTCGTCACCGGCGAAACCGGCGCCGGTAAATCGATAGCAATAGACGGTTTAAGTTTATGTTTAGGTGCTCGCGCCGATGCCAATGCCGTACGTAAAAACTGTGATAAAGCCTCTGTCATCGCAGAATTTGATATTGCTGCATTGCCACATGTGCAGCAATGGTTAAGTGAATTAGAATTACATCAAGAAGAATCCCCACATGAATGTGTCATTCGCCGAGTAATATCGGCAGAGGGACGTTCTAAGGCGTTTATCAATGGTAAAACCGTTACCCTTGCCCAGCTTAAAACCTTAGGTCAATGGTTGGTGAGTATCCATGGTCAACATGCCCATCATCAATTATTAAAACCGGACGCACAATTATTGTTACTTGATCAATTTGCACATCATCCTGAGTTGATGCAATCGGTTAAAACCAGTTTTCACGCATACAAAAAAACCAAACATCATTATGAAGGCCTTTTAGCATCACAACAACAACGCCAAGACCGCTATCAATTATTAAGCTATCAAGTTGAAGAGCTGGATGTGTTTGGCCTGCAAGAAGGTGAATTTGAACAATTAGAAATTGAATTCAAACGTCTATCTAACTCACAAACCTTATTAGAAGAAGCACAACTGAGTTTCTATCGTTTGTACGATAATGATGACAGTAATGCTCTTTCCTTAGTTCAAAAATGCGTCACTGAATTAGAGCATCTACAAACCCATGATGCGACTTTGCAACCCATTGTTGATATCTTAAAAGACAGTGCCATTAATATTGAAGAAGCCGCGAACGAATTACGTAACTACTGTGATGAATTAGATATTGATCCAATGCGAATGCAACAAACAGAGCAACGCTATCAACAAGTCATGGAATTCGCACGCAAGCACAATGTCATGCCTGAAGAGCTTTTTGCTACACACCAAGCTTTAGCGGCTGAGTATGCCGACTTACAACAAGATTCAGGCTCCCTTGAAGCATTAGCTAACGAAGTCGCTACTTGCTATCAAACATACATGCAGTCCACACAAGCGTTAAGTTCATCAAGAAATAAAGCTGGAAAACAGCTCGCAGACAAAATTGTCGCATCCGTTGCCCAAATGAATATGCAATACACTCAATTAGAATTTGCGGTCAATTATGATGCCAAAGCACCAATCAATGAGCTTGGCTTAGACGCGATTCAAATTTTGGTCACCACTAACCCTGGGCAACCGATGGATGTCATTGAACACGTGGTTTCTGGCGGTGAGTTATCACGAATAGGCTTGGCGATCCAAGTCATCACCTCTCATCTAAATCACGTTCCGACCTTGATTTTTGATGAAGTCGATACAGGTATTAGTGGTCCAACAGCTTCAATTGTTGGCAGTTTATTACGTAAGCTAGGGGAAACGACCCAGGTCATGTGTGTCACTCACTTACCGCAAGTCGCCGCACAAGGACATCAGCAATTGTTTGTTAATAAACTAACCGATGGTTCGACGACAGAGACAACGATGCGCGCACTCGATGGAGAGCAACGTGTGAGAGAGCTTGCTAGGTTGTTAGCTGGTGATACTTTGACCGATACCGCCATCGCAAACGCTCAAGAGTTATTAAAAAAAGTCAGTTAAGCCTATTTTGTGTAAATAAACGGTAATTGAACCAATAAACGGTTGAATGGTCATAAGCACTAATATAGCATTCAATTGTCAAAAAAATACTAACTAGGCTTTTAATGAAACTGACTCCCCTAATATTGTGTCTTGTCGCAACGATTACGTTATCTGGTTGTTCAAATTGGATTTTTAGAATTGATATACCGCAAGGTAATTATCTAGATGATCGTGATGTTAAAAAATTACGCATCGAAATGACCAAAGAACAAGTACAGTTTGTTTTAGGTCAGCCAGTGATCAAAGACAGCTTCGATCCTGACACTTGGTATTACGTCTATGAAATTACTCGTGGTATGGAAGGACGTGGTAAAGACTTGCGTAAAGAATTGATTATTACTTTTAGTGATAACAAACTCACTAAAGTAGACGGTGATTTTGAACTTGATCCAGAGTTTACTACTCCGTTAAGCTAGTTCAGTTAAATAATTATTGGCTATAGCAAAACTTCGCTATAGCCAGATACACGTGTCATTATTTATCTTATTGACCTTGTTGCTGACGCGTAGGCTTTTTTCTGTTTGGATTAGTGCGCTTAGGCTTAGTACCGGGCTTAGTACCGGGCTTAATACCTGTCTTAGCACCAGGCTTATCACTCGGTTGTACATCACTAGTCCCAGCACGAGTTCTGCCAACATTAGGTTTACCAGGTCCTGATTTACCTCGATTCCCTTTACCCTTGCCACCATTTGCTGCTGGACGTCCACCGTTAGGTTTGCGTTCATTTGGTTTACGAGCACGTTGACCGTCACTTCCCATTGCTTCACTACCATCAGGGTTAGGTTTATTGGGTGTGCCTGCACGCTCTTTGTGCTTTTTAACTGAACGGCGCATACGCTGCAATGTCACATGGTCAAGTTTATTATCACCAATACCCACGACGGTTTCAGTTTCAACAGGCAGCTGAACTTGTTTACGTAATGCGTTGACATCATTCAACTCTAATTCAATCCACGCACCTTGTGGTAAACGTTTTTGCAATGATAATGGACCGTATCTGAGGCGAATTAAGCGTGATACTTGCACCCCTTGAGATTCCCATAAACGGCGTACTTCACGGTTACGACCTTCGGATAAAGACACGTTAAACCACGAGTTAATGCTTTCTTCTTCATTGGGACGCGCGATGATGTTGGTAAATTTGGCAATACCATCATCTAACTCAACACCCTTTTGTAAGGTGACCAATGTCTTGGCATCCACTTCACCAAATACTCGCACGGCATATTCACGTTCAACTTCATGACGCGGGTGCATCAAACGATTAGCCAGTTCACCATCATTAGTAAACAATAATAACCCTGCGGTATTTAAATCCAAGCGACCAACGGCAATCCAGCGGCCTGAATTAATATTTGGTAGACGATCAAACACGGTTAAGCGTCCCATCGGATCTGTTCGAGAACATAACTCACCTTCTGGCTTGTTATACATTAATACGCGACACACAGGCGCATTTTGATCACGTTTAAGTAGATTATTATCAACACGAATTTGATCTGTCGGTTCTACTCTATCGCCCAAGGTGGCAATTGCGCCGTTGACAGAAACTCTGCCTTGTTCAATCCATGTTTCCATCTCACGACGTGAACCAACACCGTTGTTGGCTAGGACTTTTTGTAATTTATCTGACATTAATGTATTTGCTCAGTTGAAGGTAAATCAGTTTCATCTGCGGCTTGAGTGTCCACCGTTGATGAAGGGTCGGATGATGATTCATCCAACATTATTGGCTCTTGTGCTTTATCCAGTGCTGATAAAAAGTTATCGGCATCGGGTAATTGTGCAAGGGAAGCCAACCCAAAATAATCTAAAAATCCTTTTGTTGTTGCATATAATGCGGGTCTTCCTGGCACGTCTTTGTGCCCGACCACGTCAATCCAATCTCGCTCGGTCAACGTTTTAATGATATTTGAACCTACGGCGACACCACGAACTTGTTCAATTTCACCGCGGGTAATGGGTTGTCGGTAAGCAATTAACGCTAAGGTTTCTAAATATGCACGAGAATATCGAGGTGCACTTTCTTCCCATAATCTACCTAACCATTCGCTTAAGCTATCTTGGGTTTGAAAGCGATATCCGCTACCTAATTCTAGCAAGTTAATCCCGCGAGGTTGGTAGTCTAACACTAATTCGTCAATCACATGCTTTATTGATAGTTTAGATAGGTTAAAATCCATCAGCACGGTTTGCTTCAACCGGTTAATCGAAATCGGCTTATCGGAGGCAAAAATAGCAGCCTCGATGAGTTGTTTCAGCTGCTCATGTTTAATTTTCACCATGCTACTCCTGCCGGGCTAGGCGGACATGTACATCGCTGTATGCTTTAACCTGAACGCATTCTAACATACCTTCTTTAACTAACTCTAATACTGCTAAAAAACTCACGACACAACCACTGCGCCCTTCTTCCGCTGTAAACAACGCAGTTAGTGGCATAAAGTCACACTTTCGCAGCATATTTAATATCCGTGACATCCTCTCTCTGGTGGATAATTGCTCACGTTCGATGTGATGATGCGTTAAGACAGCACTGCGTGCTACCGCTTTTTGAAATGCCAACACCAATGCCTGCAGCGATACTTCTGGTAACAATGGTTGTGCGGCGATGTTTGGGGCAGCCACCGCTTTAGCATGAAACATATCTCGCTCTAAACGCGGTATCGCATCTAATTGCAACGCCGCATCTTTAATAATTTCATATTCTTTTAAACGACGAATGAGCTCAGCGCGAGGATCATCTTCTTCATCAACTATCTCTAATTTGGGCAATAACAGTCGGGATTTAATTTCCGCTAACATCGCCGCCATTAACATGTAATCCGCGGCAAGTTCCAACTTCATATCGATCATAACGTCGACATATTCCATATATTGCTTAGTAATATCGAACACAGGCAAATCGACGATTTCTACTTTTTGTTTGCGGATCAAATACAGGAGTAAATCCAAGGGCCCTGAAAATGTCTCTAAGATGACTTCTAACGCATCAGGTGGAATATACAAATCAATCGGTTTTTCGACTAACGCTTTACCATTGACAAAAGCTAACGGTAGCGGTTGTTGTACCATATCTGGCAGTGAGGGAGGCCCTGATGCTGTCGAGTCACTCATACTCAATCCAATTGCTTATACAAAAGGACTAATATCGCCAGAGCCTTGACGTAAAATTTGCATCTCATCTTCCGATAAATCAATCACAGTGGTCGGTTGTTCACTCAGATAGCCACCATGAATAATCAGACCAACACGACGCTCTAACTTATCCCTAATGATTTCTGGATCTGATTCAGCCACGCCCTCACCAGGCATAATTAATGTCGTGGACATAAGTGGTTCACCAAGCTCCTCTAACAGCGCCAGTGCTATCGCATTATTTGGAACACGGATTCCAATCGTTTTACGTTTTGGATTTTGTAAACGCTTAGGCACTTCTTTGGTGGCTTTAAACACAAACGTGTAAGGCCCTGGTGTGTTATTTTTTAATAATCGAAACGCGACATTATCAACGCGTGCATAATCTGAGAGTTCCGATACATCACGACACATCAGCGTGAAATTATGGGTTTTGTCTAGTTCCCGTATCTTACATAATTGTTCAAGCGCATTTTTGTTATCCATTTGGCAGCCAATTGAATAGCCTGAATCTGTTGGATAAACGATGACTTCACCTTGTTTGATCAGTTCAACGGCTTGCTTAATTAGTCTTACCTGAGGGTTATCCGGGTGGATATAGAAAAACTGACTCATATCAATTCCTTATTTAATGACGCTATCTGGCTCCAATTACTCCATATTGGAGTCAACTCTGCACTAATATCTAAGCGCTTTCCTAATTCAGTCCAACGGCTAGGAAAATGAAAATCAGAACCTACTACTGCTTTAAGGTTGTATTCTAACGCAAGTTTAGCCAGAAGTGCTTTTTTTGTTGATTGCATATTAGGATGTGTCACTTCCATGCCATCCCCGCCCCATGTACTAAAATCACTTAACAACTTCCGCAGCCATTTAGTATTCATGTCATAACTGGCCGGATGCGCAATAGCCGCTACTCCGCCAGCTTCGTGGATCCATTCAATTGCGGTCTTAACGTCAATCCACTTTGCATTGACATAAGCACGCTTGTCCTTACCTATATAGCGGGTAAAGGCTCCTTGAAATGAGCTGACTTCTCCGCGATCCAGTAAGACTTGCGCTATGTGTGCACGGGTTATTTGCCCTTGTCCTACGCGCTTCATCGCTTCATCAAACACGCCTTCAATACCACACTTAGCAAGTTTATCGCACATTTGCTGGGCGCGATCCACACGCGTCTGCTCTTGCTCAGCTAAGCGAGCTGCTAAACTAGGATGTTGCTCGTCAAAATTAAGCCCTAATATATGAATATCAAAACCATGCCAGCGAGAAGTTATCTCAATCCCTGAGATGATTTGCAGTGACCTTTTTTGCGTCTGTTGGTATGTTCGCGCTTCGACCAAGGCTTGCGTCGTATCATGGTCGGTGATAGCTAAGACATCTACTTGCATTTGATGCGCGCGCATGACTAATTCTTCAGGCGACAAATGCCCATCAGAATAGTGTGTGTGAGTATGTAAATCAATTTTCATCGGACCCAGCTTGGCGACTTATTTGCTTGCGTTGCGAAATTGTCATACCTCGCTGTTAAAATAAAGGTTGACATGCGCGCGCAATTGTTAAATTCTATGTGCCAGTATACACCAATACGTAATAGATAAACGATTGGTATTTAAACAATATTTAAGACGAGAGCATTAATGATTTCATTCGCACAAACAACTACAATCAGCATTTGGTGGTGGCAGTCCCTCTAGGGCTGTTTGTGCGCATGTGTGTCACAATAAAAGCCCGGTAATACGGGCTTTTTTTATGGTTGAATTTCATGTATTTTTACTATCGTTTTTAAACAAATACAGCATTAACACAAGGTATAGCTTGCGATGACCGATAATTTACATCTCACTGGAAAAGTACACAGTATCACTAATGTGATTGACTATGTTGCCGATCCCCTCGCCTGTTATTTTGATGTTACCCATGACACATCGCATACCTTACTGCTTGAATCCGCTGAAATAGACAGTAAAGATAATTTAAAAAGCATCATGTTATTAGATGCCTGTGTCCGGTTTGAATGTAACGGTTTAGTTGTCCGTGCCGATGCCTTAAACGCAAACGGTGAAAACGCACTCAAGGTATTAGTGACGGCACTAGGCCTATTTGTTACCAAGCAGTCATCAAGTTGCGCCGAATTTACGTTTAGCTTGCCAAATGACCAATGCGATGAGGATACGCGCTTAAAATCCACCGGGGTGTTTGATGTACTGCGACATTGTGTTAATGATATAGAGCATGACCGCAGTTTGCCCTTTGCTGTATTTTTAGGGGGATGTTTTGCGTATGACTTACTGGGCACTGTAGAAGCATTACCTGAGGTAAAAAACGGCGCTAACACCTGTCCAGACTTTGTTTTTTATCTTGCCCAAACACTCTGTGTTATTGACCACAAAGCGCGATCCACAGCGCTTATTAGTAATCTCTTTACGGGACCTGATTATACGACAACACAAACGCAACAAGCACAGCGTATTGAGCAATTAAGTGCGGCATTGCACGTTGCACCGACACAACTTGCACTACAAACCTCATGCATTGATTTATCCGTTAACGATGCTGATGTGCAAGTGGATAAATCAGATGAGCAATTTTGCAATGATGTGACATTTTTGAAAGAACATATTCTAGCCGGTGACATTTTTCAAGTGGTGCCATCTCGTACATTTAGTTTACCTTGTCAGTCCCCTATTTTGGCATACCAACAATTAAAATTGTTGAATCCGTCGCCTTACATGTTTTTTATGCAAGATGCAGACTTTGCTTTATTTGGTGCATCCCCTGAATCGGCCTTAAAATATACCACGACCTCTAACCAAGTCGAAATATACCCGATTGCCGGCACTCGACCACGAGGCAAACGTCAAGACGGCAGTATAGATAATGATTTAGATAGTCGAATTGAATTAAATTTACGTGAAGATCTAAAGGAAAAATCAGAACACATTATGTTGGTTGATCTCGCTCGAAATGATGTTGCACGAGTCTCTCAACCCGGCACGCGTTACGTCAAAGAACTACTCAAAGTTGACCGTTACTCGCATGTCATGCATTTAGTTTCTCGCGTAGTCGGTCAATTACGTACCGACCTCGATGCACTGCATGCCTATCAAGCGTGTTTAAATATGGGTACGTTAGTCGGCGCACCGAAAGTCAGTGCTGCCACTTTGATCCGCCAAGTAGAGCAACAACGCAGAGGCAGTTACGGCGGCGCCGTCGGTTATCTTGATGGTCAAGGAAATATGGATTCTTGTATCGTGATCCGTTCGGCATTTGTGCAACATAATATCGCTCACGTTCAAGCCGGTGCCGGTGTAGTCTATGATTCAGTAGCACAAAGTGAAGCCGATGAAACGCGTGCTAAAGCCCAAGCAGTCATAAAGGCTGTGATCCTCAGCCAACAACTTCAGGAGTCGAGCTGATGAAAAACTTATCCGTTGTGATGCTCGATAATGTCGATTCATTCACGTATAACTTAGTCGATGAATTACGCACGTTAGATATTGATATGCACATTTATCGTAATACTGTGCATGCAGATACCATAATGCAGGTATTAAACGATCTTAGTGCGACTCGTCACGTATTACTCTTACTATCACCGGGTCCGGGTGCACCACATGAAGCCGGCTGCATGTTGGAGCTGTTACAAAAAGTATCCGGACACTTTCCTGTTTTAGGGATTTGTTTGGGACACCAAGCGATTGTCGAGCATTTTGGTGGTATAATATCGCGCGCAGAAGCGGTCATGCATGGCAAATCATCTGACATAACCCACTGTGGTGATAAAATGTTTAGTGGTTTTGCGCAGCCTTTACCGGTAGCAAGGTATCATTCTCTAATGGCATCTTCGGTACCTTCGAGTTTATCGGTGTTAGCTCAGGTCAATGACATTCCGATGGCGGTATATCATGAAGCACATAATATGCTGGGTTTTCAATTTCACCCAGAGTCAATTTTGACCCATCAAGGGAGTCAATTATTGGCAAAAAGTATTGAATTTTTAGTTGCGCAACGTTTGTTAACACAATAACTGTACTCTGGGCTGCACAATAAAAGGAACTCAATTGATGAATGCAATAAATGAAACATTAACAAGCTTATACAGCCAACAAGATTTAACTCAGGCGCAGGTTACGGCAATTTTTGGTGAAGTCATGCAAGGTAACCTTGATGACATTCATTTAACCGCATTGTTAATCGCACTAAAAATCAAAGGTGAGACACCCAATGAAATCGCTGGTGCGGCCCAAGCGATGGTCAATCATGCTACGCCATTTATCCGCCCTGACTACGCTTTCGCGGATATTGTAGGTACCGGTGGCGATGGTCATAACACCATCAATATTTCTAGCGCTGCAAGTGTTGTCGCCGCAAGTTGTGGTTTACCCGTCGCAAAGCACGGTAATCGAAGTGTCTCTAGCCAGTCTGGATCAGCAGATTTATTTAATGCCTTTGGCGTAAAATTAGATATGTCTCCGCAAACAGCAAAAATGTGTTTAGACGACAGCAAACTGTGCTTTTTATTTGCTCCGGTTTATCATGCTGGCGTTAAACATGCGATGAATGTCCGCACGACACTCAAAACGCGCACCTTATTTAATGTCTTAGGTCCTTTGGCTAATCCAGCTAAGCCAACGCATTCCGTGATGGGAGTGTATACCCCAGAGCTATTATTACCTTATGCACATACGTTACAGCTCCTCGACCACCAGCACGCATTAGTTGTGCATGGTTCAGGGCTGGATGAGTTTGCATTGCACGGTGCAAGTCATGTTGTTCAAATTAATGGCGAAGAGCTAACAGAATATGAAGTGACTCCAAGTGATTTTGGCTTATCCAGCTATCCATTAGACGCTATTGTCGGTGGCTCGCCCCAAGAAAACAAAGAGGCTATCGCTAAGGTTTTTGCCGGTAGCGGAGCCCCGGCTCATACTGCTGCGATTGCCATGAATGCAGGTGCACTATTGCATTTATCTGGACTAGCGGCATCGTTTAAAGACGGCGCAGATATGGCTCAACAGGCCATGAGTCAAGGCAAACCATTAGCAACAATTGATCAGGCTGCACAGCTTAGTCAACAGTAATACATAAAATAGTAATTCAGAAATAGGAACCAAGATGCAGAACGTCCTTGCTAAAATTGTTGATGATAAACGAATTGAAATCGCAAAACGCGAAGCAGATTTTCCGTTAACCGAGTTTAAAGACCAGTTAACGCCATCAACCAAAAGTTTTTATGATGCCTTAAACCAGCCCAATGCCGGTTATATTTTAGAATGTAAAAAAGCATCACCATCGAAAGGCCTAATTCGCCCCATTTTTGATTTAGATGAAATCTTAGGTGCATATAAAGAGATCGCAGCGTGTTAGTCTGTGCTGACGGATGAAAAATATTTCCAAGGCACCTACGAGTACTTATCCTATGTGACGAGTCACGTCGATATTCCGGTACTTAACAAAGACTTCTTTGTTAATGAGTACCAAATATATCTAGCCAGGTATTATCAAGCCGACGCTGTATTATTAATGTTATCGGTGTTAGATGACGCTACTTACACGCAATTAAGCCAATGCGCTGAGAGCTTGGATTTAGACGTGTTAACCGAAGTCAGTAACGCAGAAGAAACACGTCGTGCCGTCGCCTTAGGCGCTAAAATTATTGGGATCAATAACCGTGATTTACGCGATTTATCGACGGATTTAGGCACCACTGAGCGCTTAGTGCCTTTACTCACTGAACTGGGTCATAACGGCTTAATGATATCTGAATCAGGTATTTATACCCGCGCTGATATCGCTCGACTAGCGCCGCTCGTTAATGGCTTTTTAGTTGGCAGTGCCTTGATGGGACAAAATGATTTAACTCGTGCGGTTCGTCAATTAGCTTATGGCACAGTCAAAGTTTGCGGCATTACTCAAGCACAGCAAGCATTGGCGATTAGTCAGCAACCTGTATCTTATTTGGGACTTATTTTTGCAGCACAATCCAAACGTTGTGTCACATTAGCACAAGCACAACATATCGTTGATGTTGCACCGTTTAATTATGTTGGTGTGTTTGTAAATGAAACCATTGAGACGATTATTACGTATGTAAAACAGTTACAATTATGTGCAGTGCAATTACATGGCGATGAAGATCAAGATTTTATCACGCGTTTGCGCGGTCAACTCCCAGAATATTGTCAAATTTGGCTAGCTTTAGGCGTCAGCGAAGCACTTCCTTCTTTGTTATATACAGATGTTGATATGATGTTATTGGATTGCCAAGTGACCAACGCCGGTCAAACTGAAAAAGGCGGCACTGGACAACAGTTTAATTGGTCTATATTGGCCGATATTGAAGATAAATCTCGCATTGGTTTGGCCGGCGGATTATCTCCAGAAAATATTACACAAGCGCTAGCTACAGGCGTCAGTCTGCTAGACGTTAATTCAGGTGTCGAAAGTGCACCGGGTGATAAATCACTTTCACACATCACTCAATTGTTTTCACAATTGCGCACCTATTAATCGAGTGAGAAATTATGAACCATTTAGAAAGTAAGTTTGGCGATTTTGGTGGCATGTATGTACCAGAGTTATTGATCCCAGCATTAGACCAACTAGAACAAGCATTTACCGATGCTCAAACCGATCCTGAATTTCAACAAGAATTCATGGGGTTACTCAAAGATTATGCGGGCCGTCCTAC
>JAQXDG010000181.1 GCA_029251505.1 Glaciecola sp.
AGGAGCGCATTCTACAGACTTAATTCTGCGCGTCAACTCAGTGTAGTAATAAAATTGAAATAAAGTGATATTTATTCTTTTTAGTTGAAAAATTACCCGTTTCGCACCGTTTCTTTTACGCACTAATCAGCTCCCCACGAGCTTACTGAAACAAACCATCTGTTGTTTAATCAACCAACACCTATAACTGTATACCAGTTCCTAGTGAGTGATAGCGTTCACGTTGTAACCGCGGACCCATCGTAAAACGTCGTTATTTTGTATCGGTCTGGGATGAAGGGGGGGGAGGAAATCGTACTTTGTCCGGATATTTCGCAGATATAGAGGCATAAAAAGTATAAACGTGTTGCATATCTAACTTAAAATCACCGTTACTCTTAAATACAGGCCCCAGCACAACGCGTTTACGTGCAAAATCAAACCCTATTAATAGAACTGGTACCTGGGCTTGATGAGCAATCGCTAGGAAACCGGTTTTCCAAGGATACGTTGGAGAGCGTGTGCCTTCAGGAGCAACCGCCAAAATCATCTTATCATTCACGGCAAATTGTTCAACTACCTCACCAACAATGCCATGTGCAGAGTGCCGGTCGACAGGCATCCCACCAATCATTTCTAGTAATTGCTTCGCCACAGGGACGAAAATCGTGTGCTTGCCTAAAAAACGGATCTTAATCCGCATAGCAAATAACACCGCAACTCCTAGAAAAAAATCCCAGTTGGACGTGTGGGGCGCAACAGCAATCACCATTTTGGGATGTTGAGGTAACTCACCCTCTATTTTCCATCCAGTTATTTGTAATAACGTTCGTCCTAACCAGGCTGTAAACCAATTACCGCCAACCGGTGGACTATCACAACTTCGGTCATGACCTTTAGGGTCAGGTAACATGTCGTTTTTATTCATTTATCTGCGCTACCAAAAACCAGCCCATACTCGGAATGAAACTAGACATGAGTTGCTGAGTAGTTTGAACATCCTGAGACTTGGACTCAAATTGATTAAAAGAGTGTTTGGTCAATAGTACTTTTGCAGCAGCATCTGAATAACGCATCGCTAACGTTTGTTGCCCCGTAATCGCAACATCAGTGTGTAATTGAATCACACCTTTGGCGTCGACGATAAACACCTCACCGGCTTGATTTAATGATGATGTTTTTAACAGCTCAAGCACCCCATCAAATGACGTTGCAATCCCTGATAATCCATATCCGTTGGGTTGCTTGTAATTGACATATAAATCAACGCGATGTTTGTTTTTGTCATGATAGACACTGATTAAGTCTTGTTGACCACTCGCTAGATACGCGAAGTACCATGTATCTACATTGGGTTGGAGTACACGCAAAAAACCTTCATGATTCCAATATTTATTGCTCTTAGTGTCAGCGAATGAAGCACTGGTTAATGCATACTCGTCAACCAAATACCCCAGTTTTTTAACCAATAATGCTTCAGCATCTGACGCAAAACCTTGATCAACCCACTGCTGTATATGCGTATCATTAGCAATAGTATTGGCTAAGATTTTCATACTAGTGATCCGCAAATCAACTTGCGCTGCAATGTTTTGGAGTGTTAGACCCGTGACCGACTGCGGGGATGAATGAGGTGTAGAAGTGTTGTTATCGTCAACAAGGACAGATGCATACCCAATCGATGTAAACCATATCGCAGCAAATAGACTTACCATTTTGATCATTTTGATCGTGCAGACAGACATAGATTTACTCCAAATTAATTACGTAATGACATACCCATAAATAGCAAAGAAATGACACCCAGCACCTAACAAGACAAAGACATGCCATATCGCATGCGTAAACTGCTTTTGTTTTGCCATATAAAAAGGAATGCCCAGACTATACGCCAAGCCGCCTAAAAACAGCAACGCAAATCCCATAAAGGGTAACGCATTATATATAGGGACGATGATCACTAACGCTAACCACCCCATTACGGTATAAGTAGCGATAGCCAGTTTGGGGTATTGATTATGAAACAGTGTTTTGAACAACACGCCTAACAGCGCAATGCACCAGATGCTAATGATACTGGCAGTAGACACCCAGCCATCCAAGGAGACTAAGAGAAATGGCGTATACGAGCCGGCGATTAAAAAATAAATTGCAATATGATCCGCTCGTTTTAGTATTGCTTTCCACTGCATATCATCAACCCAATGATAGAGCGTAGAAGCACCAAACAATAGGATCATCGAGCCACCAAACACCAGCGCTGACAGGTTTTCAACCCAGGTGTGGCTTTTTAATATTAAGGCAATAGTGCCCACAATAGCGAATATCCAGCCAAGCAGATGACTCAGCGCATTGAGTTTTTCCTCTAACACGCTATAAGCCTGAATCGGTTGATTCTTGGAGGAATGCATATTATTAAGTATCAGCGTTTATTTATAAAACGCTTCAACGGTGCCTTTTAGCTTGATCAACATCGGCTGACCACGACGGTCAAGCGCTTTGGGTGATGGCACTTTGATCCAGTTTTCACTGATACAATACTCGTCGACGTTGTTGTGCTCTCTGCCATTTAGCGTAATACCGATATCACTTTGAAATACCGCTTCAATATAATGTGGGCTGCGAGGATTTGTAGATAAACGATCTGGCAAAGCCGGTAACGATTGTGAGTCACTCATGTGGATAACCTTGAATAAATTAATTTGCGCTATTGTAGGGAATCTTAGCTATATCCTCAAGGTGTATTCTTCAGCGCAACTATTAATTCAAGATCGTCTCGATCCATTCTCGTTTGTCAGCTTCGGGTAAAAAGCTCGCCTGGAAGCTATTGCTAATTAATTGCACAATCTCAGCACGGGTTAGGTTTAGTTTGTCTGATAATGCGATGAAATTTTCATTCATGTAACCACCGAAATAAGACGGATCATCTGAGTTAACCGTCACCAATAAACCTTGCGCTAATAACGCTAAAATATTATGTTCAACCAAATCATCAACCACGCATAATTTGACATTACTTAATGGACATACCGTTAATGGGATCTGCTGATCGCGAAGATAATCCATTAACACCGGATCTTCTTGGCTGCGCACACCATGATCGATTCGATCAACATTGAGTATTTGCAATGCTTGCCAAATGTATTCTGGTGGACCTTCCTCACCAGCATGAGCCACTAACTTAAAACCTAATGCTTTAGCTTGCGCAAATACTTGCGTAAATTTCTCCGGAGGATTGCCTAATTCAGAACTATCTAAGCCAACAGCTGTAATCATTGAATAATACGGTTTGGCGGCAGCTAATGTGTCGATAGCACTCGCTTCATCCAGGTGACGCAAGAACGACATGATTAAATAAACAGAGATCCCAAACTGGGCTTTAGCTTGCTCTATGGCACGTGTAAACCCTGCCATAAATACCGAAAAATCGATCCCACGCTCAGTATGCGTTTGAGGATCAAACATGATTTCGGTATGCACCACGTGTTGTTTTGCACATTTAGTGAGATATGCCCACATTAATTGATAAAAATCGTCTTCATCTAACAGTACATTCGCCCCTTGGTAATACAAGTCCAAAAAGCTTTGCAAATTATCAAACTCATAGGCCGCGGCTATCGACGCCACATTATCAAACGGCAATATCACATCATGCTTTTGTGCTAGATCCCACATTAATTGTGGCTCTAATGTCCCTTCAATATGCACGTGTAATTCTGCTTTTGGCAGGGTGTGGATCAACTCTTTTAGATTCTCACTCAATGGTTCATTTCCTTACAAATGTTGCGCTAACCACTCCATAAACTGTGGTTTAGGTAACGCGCCAGACATTCGTGCGACTTCTTTACCGTGATGAAAAATCATTAATGTCGGAATCGACCTTATCGCATATCGGCTTGCCGTTTGTTGCTGCTGCTCTGTATCTAACTTTACAAAACACGCTTTAGTCGACATCTCGGCAGCGACTTGAGCAAAAGTAGGGGCAAACTGCTTGCACGGACCACACCACGGTGCCCAAAAATCAACCACCACCGGCAGGCCATTGTCCGTCACATAGCGATGTAGATTATTATCCGTGCCTACGATAGGACGTGTTGAGAGCACCTGCTCACCACATTTACCACACCGAGGTTCGTCATTGAGCTTTTCTCTGGGTAGGCGATTTTTGGTACCACAATGAGCACACACTATTTGTATTGGCATATCGGTCATAAAATTCCTCAGAAAAATCGTCGCTGAATATCAACAGTAGCGATAATAATACCACAATGGGTTATGTAGTTATAAATCTAACGCTGCGAACTGACTTACAGCTTGCATCGCTTCAATGCCATACACCACAGAAGGTCCCCCGCCCATCAAAATGGCAACGGAAACGGTTTCGGCAATCTCTTCTTTACTCGCCCCTGCTTGCATCGCATCATGAACATGAAAAGAAATACACCCATCACATCTCACGGTGATGGCAATACCTAACGCAATTAACTCTTTGGTTTTGCTATCTAGCGCTCCGTCTTTTAGGCTTGATGCATGTAAAGCACCAAACCCATGCATAACGTCAGGGATTTCTAGCCCTAATTGCTCCATCCATGTGTTCAGTTCTTTGTAATGTTCTGGGAAATTTTTCATAGGTTTCTCACAATAATAATAGGCTTCATTATTAAAATTAGGTGGGAATGGGAGATATTGAAAGTGGATCAATACAAAGCTTGCGCTAGATCATGTTTTTACTTCAAGAAAAGTACTGTGCAGAACAAAACCCTTGATAATGATAATCGTTATCATTTAGAATAAAGGTATTGAATATGACTTATCCCCAAGAGAGTATTACCCCATGAAAAACACCATTATCAATCAAACTGGCGCTTCTATCGTTTTATTTTTTAGTGTTATCGGTATGAGTCAAGCACTCAGTGATGGCAACACGAGTGCCAACCATTTTCCTTCTGTCGCGTCACCGACGGTGAGTGCTGCTCAGTGTAATCTTGCCAAATATAATGCCATATTAACGAAACTAATTAACCAACCTGAAATGAGTATCACTGATATGCTCAGTGTGCATGAGTTAACGTATACATTAGAACAAGCCATAGAACGTCTACAAGATTCATTAGAAGATGTGGCTGAAGAATTAGAAAAAGTACATAAAGCATCTGAGCATTTAGACCCTAACGTGATCGTTAGCTCAGGACAACTTTACCAAGAAAAATTACAGGCTATTTTACAAGAGACAACCTGCCCAATTGAGACTGCAAACGCTGATTAAGTTGCCATTGAGACATAATTAGGCTGAGCTTGAATACGAGCGAACCATGCATTAAGTGCAGGGTATCGCTCTATGCTCATATTCACATTGCAGTAGTACTGCGATTAACTGAATTTTGTAACCATTTCCAGACCGTTTATCACCGTATATTTTCATTTTCATTTAGTATGCCTACTCATTACGCTGTTTTAGGTTTCATCGAACGCCCAGGACTCGCAAGTAATGGCTCTTCCGGCCAGCGGTGTTTCGGGTAGCGCCCTTTCATATCTTTGCGCACATCAAAATAAGAATTTCGCCAAAAATTCGCTAAATCACTGGTTGTTTGCAATGCTCTTCGCGCGGGAGACAACAGTGTAAAACACAACGGCACTTGCCCCTGCGCCAGTAAAGGCGAACTCAACTGACCGAACATTTCTTGCAAAATGACATGTACCGACGGTGCTTGATGCGCGGTATAGGTTATCGCGATCTGCTGTCCATTGGGCGTTGTATAATGGGTAGGCGCATGTGCCTCAAGAAATTGTTGTTGTTGGTAATCCAGTGTCGCCAGCAACAAAGGCTTGAGTGTCAACGCTTGTAGCTGACCTATCGATTTGATATTTGCACAATAAGGCAACAACCACTCATCTAACGTATCGAGTAATGTCTCGTGTGAAACCAGCGGTAACTCGTTAGGGCATAATTGCGCTAACCAACTCACTCGTTGCACCCAATTTTCACACTGTTTATCCCATGCTAAAAATCCGAGCCCCTGCGCTTTGAGCACGTCTGCAAAGCACTGTAAGCGATCAGCTTCAGGAATATTTTTTATCGGTGTTTCTTGGAGCACTAGCTGACCGATACAGATTTGTTTTCGCGCAATCAGTTTGTTACTTTCAGGTGCATAACGATAAGTATTGCGCGTATTTACTTGTGGTAACTCATGGATGATCGGCAACGTTATGCTGACCGCCAAATACACCTGGCCATCGGTATTTTGTCCATCACAATCAACGACTACACACCAAGGCGACTGAGCTAGAGGTTCATCATCAAACATACTGACACCGCGACCATTCGCTAACGTAAATCCGATGTTATTGCCTGAAACTTGATTTTTACCGTGTTTTTGACCCTCTGGATCTCGGCGTTTTGCAATGCGATCAGCAAAAGCAACGGCACACAAACGTGCTACATGGTGTTCAATATCTGTCACCTGATCAAGGCTTGATTGAAGAGTCAAACGTGAGTCGTTTGTATTTGCTGATGATTGGTCTGTTACTCTAACCGCTTGATACCAACGTTGTGCTAATTGCAGTACCTGAAACAAGGTGCCAGAGGCTTTGCCTGAAGCCTTACCAGTGCTAATTGCAGCTAACACCAAACGTACCCGAGCGAGCACATCAACACCTAACGACTGGCTGGCAAAAGCCGGATCACGAGCAATATCTCGCTCCGATAATAATGCCGCAATCACACAAGCAAGTGCCTGCATATTAGGCGCTTGATCATGCAATATCATTGCGCCTAAACGAGGCTCGATGCCCAATCCCAAAACTCGTTGTCCTTGTGGACTGATCTGCCCATTGGCACACTGCGCACCAATTGATTGGTTTAACGCATGCGCTTGTTCAACATGTTTAGTCGGAGGCGCATCTAACCAATTGGCTTGCGACGCATCCAAAATGCCCCACGCACTTAAATCTAAGACCAATGCCGACAAATCCGTGTGCATGATTGCCAACGGGGCAAAATCTGATAATGAATTATGCTGGGACTCCGCCCACAAGCGCAGACAATACCCCGCTTGTACTCGACCTGCTCGTCCTGCGCGTTGATCCGCTGACGACTTGGCAATCCGCTGCGAAACTAATTTTGATAAACCGCTTTTAACATCAAACACGGAGACTTTTTCTAACCCAGTATCAATAACACAAGTCACATTAGGGATCGTCACACTCGTTTCTGCAATATTAGTCGCTAGAATAATTCGTTGAACCGTTATGCTCGGATCGGGACGAATAATGGCCTCTTGTTGGGCTAAAGGCATAGCCCCATAAAGCGCAAATACCTGAGGAGGTTTAGCGCATTGCTTGATGACAGAGCTCAGAGCTGACAAACACTGTTGAATGGCCCCTTGGCTAGGTAAAAAAACTAATATATCTCCCTGAAGGCCACTTTGCTCACCTTGGCCAAACACATTCTTATCCAATAACACATGCTCTACAGCTTGCGTCACTTGGGCTGCGATATCGCGGTTAGACCAACGTTGAATACTCTTGCCATGTCGATTATTCGCTGGCAACCGTGGCGTAAAATGGGAGATCGTTACAGGGTAACTGCGCCCAGCACATTCAAGCACTGGCGCCCCATCCAGATAGCTAGACACCGCTTGCGTATCCATCGTTGCCGACATGACTAATACACGCAGATCATCGCGAAGGCTTTGCTGTACCTCTTGGCACAACAACAATGCTAGATCAGCATGCAATGCTCGCTCATGAAACTCATCAAAGATCACCAAACCTACACCGCTTAATTCAGGATCAGCTTGCAGCCGGCGAGTTAAAATACCTTCGGTAATCACTTCGATACGGGTACAACGAGAACGCTTACTCTCATTGCGAATTTGATAGCCAACCGTCTGCCCCACCGGCTCACCAAGCTGTTGTGCTAAGTATTGTGCAATCGCTTTAACAGCGACACGACGTGGTTCAAGGATCAGTATCGTATCGGTCGCATTTAGCCAAGGTGAATGTAATAGCGCTAATGGTACTTGGGTAGATTTGCCCGCACCCGGTTGAGCAGCTAGGATCACTGACGGATGCGCAGTTAATAGCGCATGCAGCTGCGGTAAAACAGAATGAATAGGTAATGTATCGATGCTCATAGGTGCAATGATACAGGAATTTACAGAACGGCCAATCCTAAAATGTGGTAGCGCTAATGGCAGCCAGATTTTGGGACGAAAATATGCCATTCAACGTAAGGTAATTTAAGTAATATCGATTCAAATAAGTCGTTGACTACGCCAAACGGCAACGTAGTTTTGTTATCCCAAACGGGTAAAGACACACAGCTCAATCCCAAGCGATCTACCTCCACGACTGCGGCTTCCAGCCCTTTAGCGAGATTTTCCAGCGTTAACTCATCGCCCCAATGTTGTTTGACCGCTGCGTTAATAATAAAATAGGGTTCCAAAGGGGGTCCTTGTTTATTTTTAACCGATAACACTTCGCCAATATGCATTGAATGATTAGCACAAGCAGCTTGATATATTTGCTGATTATAGGCAAAACGTGCATCCACATCTGAGAGCATACCAAATGCCGCAACCCCATCACAATTAGTAGGAATGACTAACGCACAAGATGCTTGCGTTAGAAATTCGCCAATTTGATAATGGATTTTAGCTGGTGTTTGGGTTGATTCAACCAATTTTGGAAAGTCAAAGAAATCTTGTTTCATTCTAATGCTCCACGCATTGCTGGTTATATAACGTCATCTAAATTTAACGTTAAACCTTGATCAACATTCACAGGAAACAAATGAGTGGCAATGACGACACAATGATGCGTCGCGTAATCACTAATTAATGCAAATATACGCATTTGGTTATGACTGTCCAGTCCTTCAAAAGGCTCATCAATTAATAATACTTCAGGTTGACGTAACAAGGCTCGTGCTAGCGCAAAGCGCTTTATTTCACCACCAGATAACTGCCGAGCACTTCCGCCAATCCAACTATTTAATTGATTGGTCAATTTATTCAAACCGACCGCACATAACATTTGTTGTAATTGCTCATCCGTCAGCGTTGTATCACCCATTCTTAAGTTATCTTCGAGACTTGTATATAACAGTGTAGGATGCTGTTGGACTAATTGCCAACTATTGTGATATCCATCATGCCGTTGATGTCCATTTATTTGACATAGCGCATATTGTGGATACATTCCTTGCATAATCTGCAATAGACTGGATTTACCCGCACCAGAAGAGCCAGTAATCCAAAGAGGTATACCCTTTTTTATTCGAATATCTGGGCAAGTTACACACCTAAATGGCAAGCTAATCTTGGACCATTGGATGGATTGTATTCTATCCGCTGATAACTCGTTATTGCCATCTGGCTTCAACTCAATGCCTGGAGTCTGTTGTAGCCGCTGCTGGCTTTGTTGAAAGGTCAATAATTCAGGTTGTGCTTGAAACCCAACCACCGCCCAATCTTGAGCCGCCAAAAAAATCACCGATGGAATTACCAATAAGGCGTTACCAAGCATATCTTCGGGTATATGTGTCAGCGTATAGACTAAGCCCGCGCTCGTCAGTACCAACAAAAACACAATTCCACGCTGCACCTGTCCTTGTAATTGGAAATACACTTGCCAATATTGAGTCGGGTTGATGGTCGGAACCTGTGCGTATAAGTGCCATAAACTCGCACTATTTAAGGTATGGTTAATATTGTTTCGCAGTGCAGTTTGAGTGCTGACCAATGCCCTGACCACCGCGTACGATTGCCATAATAACATCGCCCACACTAATGACAGCGTAAGTGCAAAGCCCCCCCAAATAAGCGCATCATGAGGTGTAAATATAATAATAATCACCTGACATAGGAGCAAGCCTAGTACCACAGAAGCATGCTGCACTAACCAATTAACCCATGCCCCCGCCACCGATAAGGTGTCTTGCTCTAACTGAGTTTCGAGTTCAGCATTGCCGGTTAAAATGGTGTTTTTTAACCGTGCAAACAATGCCGATCGCGTTTGTCGTAAACGTACAAATAAGCGTTGATGTCCCCACCATAAATGTCCATAACCCGAAGCAATGCGCGTTAACGCTAACGCACGGATTGCGACCGCAGGTAGCATATAATTAAAGCCCACCGTTGCCGTCGCACACGCGGCCAAAAACCACGTTGCAAAAATAACTAATAACAGTCCTGCGATCTGATGGATCACACCAATTCCAAAACTAAACCAAGGCCTAGTCAAACGATCAATCATAAGCTTAACTCTCCGCAGTCATCAATTCGCCATTGTTCATTGAACCATGTTGGCGGTAAGCTTTTATGGGAAACCCAAATCACATGTTTGTCCTGCAAGACATTATGAATAAGTGTACTAATTTCAGTATGAAGTTGTGCCGTTAAAAAAGCAGTCGGTTCATCTAACATAACAATATCCACATCTAACAACATGACTCGAGCCAATGCTAACCGTCGCGCTTCACCGCCAGATAATGGCGGATAATCGCCCATCAATGTCGCTAGCCCTTGTGGTTGTTGCAGCAACCATTCCGCTAAGCCAACTTGAGTCAGTACATGAATAATCTCGGCAGTGGGATATTCTCGATCAAGACAAACATTGTCACGAATTGAACCGGGTAAAATAACGGACTCTTGAGTTAGCATCGCCACTTTAGATTGGTGTAAGAGCGGGGTATTTAATAGCAATTCAAGCATACCTTGTAATAAGCGCGTCTTGCCGGCTCCCGATGGTCCGGTCAAAGCGATCCAATGTGACCGCGTTGTGCTTTTAGACTGCATCAATTCAAAAATTTGGTTTATTGCCCTACACGCTGACTCCTTAGCAGCATCTTTCTCTTCGTCGGGAGGGGTCATGAGCTCTTGGACCACACCACTCGCAGCAACTGCCGCTTCTTTTTGATGATATAGCTGACCGAGCCGTTTGAGCTCAGCGAACAATAATGGCACAACTAATAGGATGAACATACCATCGACAAACTGGATGCTGATCCCAAAATCGATTTCGCCCAATAACGAAAAACCAATATATACCGCAATAATCGCAATCGATAATGTACTAAAAAAATCGAGCAACGAGCTAGATACAAAGGCGAACGTTAAGACATGCATGGTTTTAATATTATAAGCGGCGCTGGCTTTATCTAATATTTTAGCTTGGGTATCGTGCTGCTGAAATTGTGCTAACAATTTACTATTTCTCAAGCGATCAGCAAACAACGTGCCGAGATCGGTCAACGCTTGAAAGTGAGCTTGATGACGATGTGCAGTACCTTTGCCCACCAATATCATAAATACGGGTAGTAGCGGTAAGGTGAGGATCAACGCCACACCAATCAACCAATTGATTGATGTAATGATCACAATCAGCACCAACGGAACTAACGCTGAAAACCATTTTTGTACGACAAAATCGAAAAGGTAATTGGCAACGGTAGGAATATGCTGTAACCAGACTTGCTGCCACGAATACATACTTTGAGCACGGATCTGATGCTGACTTGCTTGAGACAGCACCTTACTAAGTTGCTGATGAATCGACAGTTGATAGGTCATTTTTAAGCGCATTCGCACTTGTGCTAACACGGCATACGCAACACTCATCCCAATACTACTCACTAACAGGATTTTGAGGGTTTCAACACGCAATGACTGATGTTGAATTAACAGCGCATCAAAACCTACCGCAAGCGCCCACAGCACACCTATTTTACATGCAATATAGGCACACTGGAGCAGCAGTACAACAAGCAAAGCCGGTCGTTGTTCGACACTTTGCTTAACTAACCAATCTTGGGACAACTTCATCGAGGACTATTCTTCGTCCATATTATCATTGGCTTCTAACCACATGGCATTAATAATGCCAAAAGAACACGCGAGTAACACCCCTAATATCCAAGCAAAATACCACATAAACACTCCTAATAAATTGTATGAGATTGATTGAGATCTTGCGTACTAATACGACCTCGCATGACCCAAAAACCATATAATGTATAACCTAGTACAATCGGGACAAAAATACACGCTACGACAAACATGGTCTGTAATGTCAGTTCACTTGAGCTGGCATCCCACAGCGTTAAACTCGCATTGGGCATAGTGGCACTGGGTAAAATAAATGGAAATAATGAAAACCCAGCAGTCAATATCACACCGGTGATCTGACTAGCACTGCCCACAAACGCCAACCATGCATTACCTTGGCGAGACGCCATCCAGCATAATACACCACCAGCAAAGGCAACAATCGGTGCCACCATCATCCAAGGGTACAGACGATAGTTGCGTAACCACGCACCGCTCTCCATCGCGACCGTTTTAGTCACCGGATTTGAGGTAGCACTGGTATCGATAACCGAAGTAATCACCATACCATCCACGCCCCATGCTAGATACACTCCACAGATGGCAAATAATGCCATCGTGACTAAGGATAATTTAGCGCTTACGGAGCGAGATTTAACTTGTAAGTTATCGGTTGTTTTCATCTGCAACCAAGCTGCGCCATGGGTCAATAACATGCCGACAGAGACCAAGCCACTGAGTAAAGCAAATGGCGTCAATAAACCAAAGAATGAACCATGGTAAGTTGAACGTAATGTATCATCAACTGAATAAGGTACGCCTAAAAATAGGTTACCAAACGCAACACCAAAAATGAGCGCGGGGATCAAGCCTCCCGCAAACAATGCCCAATCCCATGATTTACGCCAAGTTGGATTCGTTAATTTTCCGCGATAATCAAAGCCAAGAGGTCTCATCCATAATGCGATTAAGGTGATTGCTAGGGCAAGATAAAATCCTGAAAAAGCAGTCGCATAGACCATCGGCCACGCGGCAAAAATAGCGCCACCAGCCGTAATAAACCAGACTTGATTGCCATCCCAATGTGGCCCAATAGTATTGATCATCACGCGGCGTTCAGCGTCATCTTTACCCACTAAGGTCAATAAT
Source organism: Glaciecola sp. (assembly GCA_029251505.1). Lineage (GTDB taxonomy): Bacteria > Pseudomonadota > Gammaproteobacteria > Enterobacterales > Alteromonadaceae > Opacimonas. The sequence continues at coordinate 12,957 of JAQXDG010000181.1, forward strand.
GCGCCGACCCCCAAATCAAATCCATCGGTAACAGCAAATCCGATTAAAAGGATACCGACTAACACCCACCATACGAGGCGTAAAAATTCATAATCAATCATTATTTAACTCCTTGAGGATCTGTCATTGGTGCTAACACCGGCGCTAACATGGCAGCTTCTTCGGCTTGTTGCTTGGCATACGCTGAAGGCCCCATCCGTGCAAATTTTTGCATCAGATAAAACGCGATTATAAACATCACCAAATAAAACGATGAGTAGCCTACCAAGGTAAACACCACGTCACTAACCGATAAGTTAGACGCCGAGGCGTGCACGGGTAATATCTCTGCTATCGACCAAGGTTGACGCCCGAACTCAGCAACAAACCAACCCGCTTCGGAGGCTATCCAAGGGAGCGGTAAGGCAAATAAGGTAGTTTTTAATAACCAACGAGGTTTTGGAGTATGTTGTTTGGCACTGTAATAAAACGCGAGTCCAAAGATCACAAGCATCGCAAATCCTGCACCCACCATGATCCGAAAACTCCAAAATAAAGGTGCGACAGGAGGAATACTATAATCCACGGCTTGCTCTATATTCTCTGGTGATATGTTTTGTAATTTATCGGTAAATGGCTCTAATAACATGCCATAGCCTAAGTATTCTTTGGTTTGCTCGAAGATCGCTTGCTCAGCCTCTGTAGCCGTACCATTTCGAATATCACTCAATAAAACATACGCTTTCGCCCCTTCGATGATTTTTTCACGGTGAGTGTCACGAATCTGATCAAGTCCTTTGACTTCTTCATCCAAAGAGCGAGTCGCAATCAACCCTAACATCCATGGGATTTTCACTGCATAGTCAACGTGTTGTGTATCATCATTAGGCAAACCGATTAAGGTAAACGGAGCTGGCGCTGGTAGCGTGTGATATTCCGCTTCAATCGCAGCAAGTTTCACTTTTTGCACATCCCCCATCTCATAACCACTTTCATCACCTAGTACGATGACGGACAAGGTGGCGGCCAAACCAAAACTGGCAGCAATCGCAAACGAGCGCTTGGCAAATGCCACATCAATGTTTTTGAGTAAGTAATAGCTCGAAATTGCTAACACAAACATCGCCCCAGTCACATAACCGGCCGATACCGTATGCACGAATTTAACTTGCGCAACGGGGTTCATGACAACTTCAGCAAAACTGGTCATCTCCATACGCATGGATTCATAGTTGAATTGAGAGCCAACTGGATTTTGCATCCAACCGTTTGCAATCAAGATCCACAATGCCGAAAAATTAGAACCGATAGCGACCAACCATGTCGCCATTAAATGTTTTACTTTGGTCATACGATCCCAACCAAAGAAAAACAAACCGACAAAGGTAGATTCAAGGAAAAATGCCATTAAACCTTCTATGGCAAGCGGTGCACCAAAAATATCCCCCACATAATGTGAATAATAAGACCAGTTCATACCAAACTGAAATTCCATGGTTAACCCTGTGGCAACACCAATAGCAAAATTTATCCCAAACAATTTACCCCAAAACTTGGTCATTTGTTTGTAGACTTCTTTGCCCGTCATCACATACACCGACTCCATTATAGCGAGCATAAAGCTCAACCCTAAGGTCAGCGGGACAAATATAAAATGGAACATAGCAGTCATTGCAAACTGCAATCGCGATAGCTCTATTAGGGTTTCATTCCTGGAACACTCTCTTGCTTACTGTTGCGTAAAGTTAGAATACATTTTCTATTACCATTCTGCTTTGCAACCTCTGTGCCATCAAGCCAAACGCAGGCTTTCATTGACTTGCATCAATTTAAATCTGTTTTTAATAAGATTGAGCACGGTCTTGCCTGCCAAATATGACAATTCGCTTGCCATATTTGGCAGGCAAGGTATACTAGGGTTAATCTTTATTAAGGTGTCCCTCGATATGAATATCCCATTAGTCCAATCACTCATTAAAGCCATTGATAAACCGGCCATTTTTATTGATTTGAACTATACGATTCTAGCGGTCAATCAGGCGTACAGAGATACCTACAGCCAAGTTGTCCAAACAGGTTCAAGTAAATGCTATGAAGTGTCACATGGGCAATCAGTCCCTTGTGATCAAGCTGGAGAGGAATGTCCTTTACAACAATGCAAAACCACCGGCAAAGTTAGCTCAGTAGTACATATACATCAACTACCTAAAGGTAAAAGCTATTGTGATATCGTCATGCGCCCCGTTACTGATGATGATGGCATAACGATTGGGTATATTGAAATACTCGATAAAGTCGGGTTTGCGAGTCATCATGCATCGCCTAATATCGCCCCCAATACAATGATCGGGAGCTCTCCTGCTTTTAAGCAATTAATCAATCAAATCAATCGCGTCGCGCCAACGCAAGCTAATACCTTATTACTCGGTGAAACGGGAACAGGTAAAGAGCTAGTCGCGCAAGCCATTCATCACTACAGTCAAACCAAAGATAAGCCCTTTGTGATAATAGAGTGTACGGGAATTGCAGATAATTTATTTGAATCAGAATTGTTTGGACACGAAAAAGGGGCATTTACTGGCGCGACGAGTGCCAAAAAAGGATTGGTTGACTTGGCTGAAGGGGGCACGTTGTTTTTTGATGAAATTGGCGATGTGCCACTTAATATTCAAGTTAAATTGTTACGTTTAATTGAAACCGGCACCTATCGCAGTGTCGGGGGAATTAAACAAAAACACGCCAAGTTTAGGCTAATTTGTGCAACCCACAAAAAACTACCTGAAATGGTGCAAGAACAGACTTTTAGAGCGGATTTATACTATCGCATCGCGACATTTCCCATTCACTTACCGCGATTGCAATCACGCGCGGGTGATATTCCAGAGTTGGCAACCTTGTTTTTGCAGCAGCTCGGCTTTATACATAAATCGTTCACCGCAGCAGCCATGACGCAATTAACGCAATATAATTTTCCAGGGAATATCCGTGAGCTAAAAAATATTGTCGAATATGCAGCGATCATGAGTCAAGATCTGTTGATTGATATTGAACACTTGCCGTTGTCGATGAAACAAGACAACCACAGCGACGCTAAAACAGAGCAACCGGTGATCCCGTTAGCGCAATTAGAGCCTAATTATCTAGCCCAAGTGATTACTCAGTATCCTGGAAATATGCAGCAGCTCGCTCATGATTTACAGATCAGCGAGCGAACTTTATATCGAAAATGCAGCCAATACGATCTTAAGTTAGACCGTTAGATTGTTGCTACTTATGTGCAGAGAAACCTAACCGTAATAACACAAGTACGCACAAGGCTGTGCAATTTTGACATTAAACTCGGCATTGGCCGCTACATTAAACTCAGCGCCCTGAGCAATGGTCTGCCACGTATCAGAGCCCGGCAACTTAACCGTCATCTCACCGTGTACCACAACCATACGCTCATCTTGAGAGGTTCCAAACGTGTATTCACCAGCAGCCATAACGCCAGAGCTGACAGGACCTTGCTCGGAATCAAAGCCGATCGATACGACATTGTTGTCAAAGTAATGATTGATGTTCATGGGGTTTCCTTAATTAAACTAGATTGTATTTGTTGTATAAAAGTGGATTTAGCGGCTTCAGGTAATGCGATCTTCATCGTGGAGTGCGAACTATAGATACATTCCTTAACCAGCCCTTGGTGCTGAGTCACACAATGCCGAATAAATTGTTCGTCTTTGAAAGCGACTGTAACGCTAATGTGAATGAGGGGAATATAAGGGGTTGTGGCTAAGTTTTCAAGCACTAAGCCCGTCGCTTTACTGTAGGCACGGACCAATCCACCGGCACCCAGTTTCACGCCACCAAAATAGCGACTGATCACCACCATCACATTGCCGATATCTCCATGTTGCAATACATTTAACATCGGCTTGCCGGCGGTGCCACTTGGTTCACCATCGTCATTGCACGCTATGGTGATAGGTTGGCGCGGATCACCAATCAAATACGCCCAGCAGTGATGGCGGGCATCAGGATACACTGTTTGTTGTTGTGCTAAAACTTGCATTGCTTGCTCACGCGAGTTGGCTGCTCCTGCAAAAGCATGAAACAGACTCTTTTTTTCTATCAAAGTATGACCGTGAGAAGTGCTTGGGAAATGATAGGTCATGCTACTTATACGCCCATAAATAACATATCTAAGGCTTGTGTGATTTCATAATGGTGGTGCTGCAAATTTATAACCTGATCTGATAAACATTATATCCATACACAATAACTATACACATCATATACCGATTATGTAAGTTCACTTATTGGTTTCGCTTGTTTCCTGTTATCCTATTATAGATGAACAAATCCACTCGACGCTACTGTACTCAATGCCATTATCCTCAAACGACCTGCGTCTGTGAGCATATCACTGTGCTTAAATGTCCAGTTCAGATCACTGTGTTACAGGATAGCAGCGAGGTCAATCATGCTAAAAACACCGTACGTTTATTACAACTCGCCATTCCCACAGCACAGGTGTTAGTTGTTAAGGACTCGACGGTTTTATTCGACGATTTACTCGACGATGCCGTCATTATTTATCCTAGTGATAACGCTACTCCTGTCGAGCAATGGGCTAGCCTTGCTTGCGATCCACAACCTGAATTACCTAAGCAAATTATCTTACTGGACGGGAGTTGGCGTAAAACACACAAAATTTGGATGCAATATCCACAATTACATTCAATCCCAGCAGTAACATTCACGCAAGCTGGGGCGACCCAATATCGCATTCGTAAGGCGAACAAAAGCAATAGCATGTCGACTTTAGAAGCATGTGCTTACACGTTAGAACAACTGTATGATATGGATTGTAGTGCCTTACATCAGCTACTAGCAGCGATGCAAGGGCATTGGGAAAGATTTGCTCCAAATGGAAGTGACAATTAATCTAGCGCTGTCACTTTATATCCTTTGTCTTGTAGCAATTTGACGACTGAATCACTACCAACAAGATGCCCCGCTCCTACTGCAAAAAAATCCGTACCTGACTTGGCTAGCTCTTGCTCTATAATTGATACCCACTTTTGATTTCGTTGCGTGAATATTAAATCATAAATTTGTGGGTAAAGGATTTTGGTTTCTTGGATCAGCAAACTATCTAATTGAGATAAATCACCTTTACTCCAAGCTTCAGCAATCGTTGTTAATAACGCTGCGCCATCTTCCGTATCATCCAATGTGCTTTCCAAAAACATGGATTGCTGGGCATCACTCATAGTACTAAACAAGGTAATTTGAAAACTCGCCGTTTCTAATCCTTTCACGGTTTTATGTGCGGTCATGGAGCGTAATACCGCTTCGACGCCATTTTCCGCAGACCAGCCATTGCGCTGTAATTCAATATTCATGATAGTCAATGCTAATAACCAAGGTTGCATCGTGTGCACTTGAGTTAACGAAATCTTGTTTTGGGCTAAGTATGCACTCAGCTTTTTCAGTAATGCAGAATCTAGTGAGTCACTTAACAATTCAGCTTGATAACCATGTTTGGCTAACAATCCGCTCATGTGTTGCGGATCAAGCTCATCCGGGAGCACTTCGAACCAGACTTCTTGGGCGTTATTAATGACACTATTGAGTGTTGCGGTTTGCCACTGCATGTCTTCAGGCAGTAAATGAACGGTTGGAAACAAGGTAACAGTACTGTCTTTATCGGTGATCTGCCACATGGTTGGAGCGGCGCAGAGGGGAGTCGTCATCACCGCAGTGCACAAGGTGACGAGGAATAATAGTTTTAGGCTATGTATAAAATGATTCATGATTATTGCTTTCCTTGTTAATAATTCATAATGTGTACTTCATTGTTGCATGCTACGACATTCATTGATAAATGCACGATAAAAATTCACAGTGGTTGGCGCAGGTGTTAAATCATAAGTACGGATCACCCGAAAAAACCGCGCAACATACGCACATTGATTTTGCGGTGGGAACCATTGCTCAGGCCCTTTGGCACCTTTTTGGCGATTTAAGCTAGCTTCTACCGACAACAAATTGACCGGATCATTGGCAAAGGCAATCCGTTGTGCTCGCGTCCATTGTGCTGCACCATTAAGCCAAGCCCATTTGAGAGGCACAAGATGATCAATATCAATGATGGTCGGATCTTGAATGACGTTATTAGTAAATACAGAGATCCAGCGTCCCGCAATTATATGACATTGCTTATTTGAACGAAAACGAACCGGCGCAGTAGATTGAGCCTTTAGTACTTCCATGCGGGTATTTTGACAATCTTTATCGCTATCAACCCAACCGGCTCCAAATTCACTGCGTGAATACACTGATTGTGCATGTGCAAAACCTGTCGTTTTTAAGATGAGATAGCTTAGGAAAAATATACTTATTAGCGTGAATATGAATGAGCCATTCTTCATTAAAGGCACAAAAACGTTAAGTGGAGGAACCGTTATTTGATAATAACATGGTTATCGACAACTATGGCATACTTACACATCTGACATCACTGTCCACACGATCAGAAAACACGACAATTACCTTTTATCAGGATAAATATGCCGCTATGAACACTAAGCCATGAATCACCAATTAGTAAACGATATATTGTCACACCATTTTGCTTCTACGGCAGTGCAAAAAACTCAAACAATCCAACGTTTGTGGAGTGGCTATGGTGAAATTGCAAAATACAGTGTTAGTGAGCAATCACTTATCGTTAAGCGCATTGATTTACGGCATGGTAAGAAAGGAGATGTACAACATCCTAGAGGCTGGCACAGTGATTTTGCTCATCAGCGCAAACTGTCTTCATATCACAACGAGCTGCTTTTTTATCAACAGCTAGCACCATTAACAACACCCGAATGTCGCGTTCCAGAATTGTATATCGGTCAAGGTGAGCCAGAGCACTTGATTTTAGTTATGGAAGATTTAGATGCACTCGGATTGGATTTACGCTTTGAACATGCCCATATAACGGATAATGAAGGGCAAACAACCCTAACATTGGCCGCTATGAGTCCCATTGCAGACAGTGTCATTAAATGGCTTGCGTATTTTCATGCTCAATTTATGCAAGCACCTGCGCTAACGTCAGTAAACATCTCACAACAATGGCCTCAAGGGTCCTATTGGCATTTGGCCACACGCCCTGATGAATATGCCAAAATGCCCAACTCATCACTTAAACAAGCAGCCGTTTATTTAGATCGACAATTACAAGATGCCACATTTCAGACCTTAATACATGGTGATGCCAAGATCGCTAACTTTTGTTTTGGCCAAGAAAATGGTGAAATTGCTGCCGTCGATTTTCAATATTGTGGCAGAGGTGTAGGGATTGTAGATGTCGTGTATTTCCTTGGCAGTGCATTTTCGTCAAAAACACTTACCGATTATGCTCCATTGCTGCTGGATAATTATTTTACTCATATCCGCCATGCCCTAAATGACCGATTTGAGCAAGTTCAGTTAGACCGCCTAGAGCAGGAGTGGCGAGGGTTGTACTGTGTTGCATGGGCCGATTTTGAACGCTTTTTAATGGGTTGGTCACCCGATCACCACAAACTTCATACGTATTCTCGTACACAAACCACTTTAGCTATTCCGCCATATTGAGTTATAATTGTACAGTGTGCTAGAAGATGCTGTACAAGGATCAAAGAGTTATGGCTAGTAATAATATGTATTTTAAGTTTTTGCATTTGGCGCAAGCCGTGCAGAAGCTCCCTTCGTTTCCAGAGATGGATCCGGTAGAAGAGCGCCTTATCAATGTATGCGCCAGTGTATGGTTTAGTGACATGAAAATTTCTGTGACTGAAATTGCCAATATGTTACCTGGTACTTCAGAAAGAACGAGTCACCGACGGATCAAATCGTTATTGGCTAAAAACATGATCATACTAAAAAATGACGACAAAGATAAACGCGTCAAGTACATCATGCCAACCCAGCTTGCTGATAAATATTTTAAAAAAATGGAAGATTGTTTGCAGTTAGCGTGTCGCTAAACGATGCACATCGACCTATCTACTTTATCAAGTAATCGTGTCTATCATTTAATGACGCAAACTATCATTCCACGTCCTATCGCTTGGGTGTTAAGCCTTAATGAGGATAAATCGCATAATTTAGCGCCGTTTTCTTACTTCAATGCGGTGTGTAGCGATCCGCCCTTAATGATGTTGTCCATGGGTAAAAGGCCCGACGGAACGACCAAAGATACCGTTACCAATTTACCGATTGGCGCTGAGTGTATTGTGCATATTGCGCATGCCGCGCAAGCGGATATCGTCACTAAAACAGCAGCCAGCATGCCTTATGGTGATAGCGAAGTAACCGCCAATAATATTGAATTAATTACCTATCAAGACTGGCCTCTGCCACGCATCAAAGATTGCCCTATTGCCTATTATTGTAAAGTCCATAGCACTCAAGAGTTGGGTAATACACCACAACAGTTGGTGTTTGTCGAAGCGTTATCGTTATATGTTGATGATCGGGCTGTGGATGAAAAAGACGGTCGAATGACTATCGATGCGTTGGCAGTTAATCCATTGGCACGACTAGGCGCGGCGCAATATACAACTTTGGGAGAGGTGTTTAGTAAGGTGAGGCCGGATTAGGTATCGGATTACGTCCTAACTTGAGGCTAGTCCTTATTGTTCCATACGAAATTTAATCGCCTCAATGGGACCTGGCACCTCGATAAAATAATGTTTTTTCTAAAACGCTTCTATCAAAGTGACGAGGATATCTATTTTATCATGCTCATCAGATCTATGTTCAGCTCCCCATAATTGCTCAACCTCGGTAAACGATTGTTGATAATCCTGTTCATTTTTAATGGGTTTTATATTCATGTTATCTTTGCCTAAATATTATTTATTAATAAATTTAAAGGGTTTACTGATATGTTATCGGTATACATTACCTAAGTGAGGGGTGATCAATGGGTGATAGTGTCCAATTTTTGGTTGTTCGGATATTAATACGAATGCTTCCTGTGAATCTTTAAGTGTTTTATCCAGGGAAGTTTTGTCAACCACAGATAAATAAAAGTCACTGATTACCTGAAAATCTTTTACCGCAGAATCCGTTAAACGTACCTCACAAATTGTCATCATTATTTTGTTAGACGATTTTTAATATACTTAAGATAGATCAAATTCAGTCTTATGCAAATTTAACTCACCACACTAATCACTAGATTACGTGAGCCACCATGATCACGATGCTCGCCCAGATAAATGCCTTGCCAGGTACCTAATGCTAAGCGCCCATTCATAATAGGGATTGTCACGCTCGAACCATATAACGATGCCTTAATGTGCGCGGGCATGTCATCATCGCCTTCATAGGTATGGATAAAATACGGCTCGCGCTCCGGAGCTAGTTTGTTAGTATAAGCCTCTAGATCAACACGCACACTTGGATCTGCATTTTCGTTAATGGTTAATGACGCACTCGAATGCTGGATAAACACATGCAACATCCCATCTTGGGGTAATGTACCTAAATGTTCTGTGCAAGCATGCTCGATATGATCAGTAATGATATGAAAGCCGCGCTTAAATTGCGGTAATACTAGTGTTATGTGTGTGATCATAAATAGTTTCCAAATCAATGTATTATCAGCTTACAATAACAGCCTTTGTGTTCTTCTGACAATATACTCTGTCATTATTTTATAAGTACTAGTGAGAGCCCACGACAACATGTTTAATTCAACCACAGTCCCTTCATTCCCCATCAATCCGACTTCTATTGGCGTACTCGCCATCACTATGTGGGCGTCATTGGCGTTATTAAGTGTGTTGACGAATATGGTCCCACCGTTTCTGTTATTGGCGTTGTGCTTTTTTATCTCGGGCTTACTCGTATTACTTAAACGGGCTTGGTATCGTGACCCCCTTTTTACCCTTCCGAAATTAACCTATCCCCAATGGTTTGTCGGTGTAGGTGGATTATTTGGTTTTCATTTTTTTTACTTCATGGCCATCCGCCACGCTCCTGCTCTTCAGGTCAGCTTGGTGTGTTACTTATGGCCTTTACTCTTAGCCTTATATGTATCATCACCAGGCAACCGTTGGTTAACTCTATTGGGCGCGAGTATTGGCTTTATTGGGGCAGGAGTGGTGATAACCGATGGAGCACAATTCGATGTGGCAGATAGCTTTGCGAGTAATGATGCCGCTGGTTACGGCTATGCACTGATCGCCGCACTCATTTGGTCTAGTTATTCATGGTACATGGGTGAAAGTAATAACCATGTTGAAGATATTGGTTGGATGAGCTTAGTAGTAGCTTTATTAGCGCTAATTTGTCATTTGGTATTAGAAGCGAACACCTTCACAACATTGTTACAAATAGACGGAATTAATATATTGGCAATAATATTACTCGGTTTAGGCCCCGTTGGTGGGGCTTTTTATCTATGGGATATTGGTATGAAATTTGGCCATCAATCTTGGCTTGCGTCATTAAGTTTTGCGACACCCGTTTTATCCACTATGCTGTTGGCTCTGTTTGGCATCGGTTATCTCACCATAAATGTACTATTAGCATTAGCCTTGATTATGGTAGGTGCCGGTATTTGCAATATTAAGCGAGGTTAGTTAGGTCAGTTCTTGCTATTTTTTCTGCTATAGCCTCACATACAAACTTATTTAGTGATTTTCCTTGTACAGCAATCACCGTTACACACTCGTGACCAATCGTCTAGTTTCAACTCAGGGTAAATCAAACCACAAGGCTTCAACTTTTGTATTCGCCACTGCTGTTACTTTTTCATCAGGCCCTATCGCAAAAGCATCCCCTGCACTAAATATCTGACCGTCTGCGGTCACCTCACCTTTTACTATGTGCAAGTATCCATGGCGCGCCGCATTAGCTAGTGTTAATTCCTCATCTTCAACCATTCGTAATTGATACAAGCTAGCGTCTTGGTTCACTATCAAGCTATTATCGTGTCCGTCAGGAGTGACTAATGGGGTCAATGTCCCTTTTGACTCTATTGTCATTTGACCATACGTTGGTTTAATACCTTTTTTGTTAGATTGGATCCATATCTTTGTGACCATGTGTCGCAAACCCTTTACCTGGCTGCACTATCTCGTCATTAATAACGCGTAGTTCAGAGACGCCCATATGGTCAGGATCATAGTATTCGCCGAATGAAAAACTATGGCGACTATGTAACCACCCTAAATCTGCTACACCGCGGTCTGTTGATTTTCTGATAAATTGCATGAATATTTCTCTATTAATATTATGTAATAAGCATAGACAATCACTTAATAGAATTAAATATCTTTAAATTTGTCCTATTGTTCCATTTTTTAGAACGGTTTTCTTATATCCATAAAAAAACCCAGCCTAAGCTGGGTTTTTAATATCTTACTTAACTTAAATACTAGCCGCGTAATTGCTTAATTAAGCGTAATTGCGCTAATGCTTCTTCAAGTTGTAATGTTGCAGCACTATGGTCAAAATCAGCACTTGGATTAGCAATCATCTCTTCAGCATGACGTTTAGCTTCTTCAGCTCCACTTTCATCCAAATCATCAGCGCGGATAGCCGTATCGGCTAACACAGTCACTGTGTTTGGTTGAATTTCAAGGGTACCACCAGCAACGTAGATAAACTCTTCTTTGCCGTTTTGTACCAAACGTACCATACCAGGACGAATGTTAGTTAGTAATGGAGCATGACCAGGATGAATACCTAGCTCACCTTCACTACCAGTAACCTGAATCGCTTCAACATCACCAGAAAAAATAGCTTCTTCTGCACTTACCACATCAAGACGTACGGTAACTTCTGCCATGTGACCTCCTATATTAGGGTATTGTGTAGCATGGAGCTAAAGCCTTAGGCTTTAGCTTTTTCCAATGCTTCGTCAATAGAACCAACCATATAGAACGCTTGCTCTGGCATGTCATCGTAATCACCTGCAAGAATGCCTTTAAAGCCACTAATCGTGTCCTTAAGTGACACGTACTTACCAGGAGAACCAGTAAATACTTCAGCAACGAAGAAAGGCTGAGATAAGAAACGCTGAATTTTACGAGCGCGAGAAACCGTCTGACGATCTTCTTCAGATAATT
>JAQXDG010000187.1 GCA_029251505.1 Glaciecola sp.
TTAGCTAACTGGGCTAAAAACATGTTAAAATTTTTTCATTATAAACTAAGTAAATATATCTATGCCTAATTTTACGACTGAGCCTTCTATGCTTCGAACGGTGCGTTTTTGGTTAATCGCTGTTGTAGTTACAATCATTGCAACCTACTTATTAACCGTCCGGTATGTGGATAGTCAATTAGCACAGCGTAATAACAACAATATTATCAACGATTGTCATAAAGTGTGGTCAACTCGTGGTTTGGTCACTGATGTGGATAATCGATTAAATGATGCAAACTCGATTGCGTCTATTCAACTCGCTTTTGCCCAAGGTGCTAAGGGTGTCGAAGTGGATGTCTACTTTGATTTGGCGATGGACCGCTTTATTGTCAGTCATGACCGTCCTTATAATTTAAAAAATGGCGCGTTATTAACGCTAGAAACATTATTTAATACCCTCCAGCATCAAGGATATATTTGGTTAGATTTTAAAAAAATGACCCGATTAGATGAAGCTGGCGTGCAGCAAGCTGTTACTCGGTTACAAGCGATTACGGCGGATTCTGATATGGCGCAGCGGATTTATGTGGAGTCTGAACATCCAATTAATTTAGCGTATTTTCATCGAGCGGGTTTTCAGTCATTATTTGATACTCAGCCGTTACCAAAATCATTTATCGGTACCGAGTTGATTCATAACCTGTATAAAATCATTTTTTTCTTTGGTGAATATTCTGTGATGGGCATTGATTATGGCGAAATAGATGATCCGGTATATAACGATATTTCAGAACGCGTGTTACAAAACGTACCGATGTTTGTTTACCATGTGCCTGATAATCAAGCATTAATTACGAGATTAGCACAACAAGATAATGTTCGAGTGATATTAAATGCGAATGAGACAGTCGCTGGGTTTGGTGTGAGTGCTTGTCGTGAGTTGCAGTAATCAAACTCTGTATAAGGTTTGATTACTGCGCTAGTTGATACATTAAATGAACGTGTTACATACGCTCAAAAATCGTCGCAATACCTTGCCCATAACCGATACACATAGTCGCCAAACCAATCTCATGATCTTGTTGTTCCATGACATTGATTAACGTGGTAGAGATACGTGAGCCAGAACACCCTAATGGATGACCCAATGAAATCGCGCCGCCATTTTGGTTAACTTTTTCATCGTACTGTTCTAACCAACCAAGCTGTTTAATGCACGATAACGCTTGTGCAGCAAACGCTTCGTTAAACTCAGCAATGTTAATGTCATTCATGCTTAAACCTGCCCTTGCAAGGGCTTTGTTGGTAGCAGGCACAGGACCATAACCCATAATCGCAGCATCACAACCGGCAACAGCCATTGAGCGAATTTTTGCACGTGGTGTCAAACCTAGGGCTTTAGCGCGATCAGCCGACATCAATAGCATCGCCGATGCCCCATCCGAAATTGCAGACGATGACGCCGCTGTAACGGTACCATTGACTGGATCAAATACTGGACGCAGTTTGGATAGACTTTCTACCGTTGACTCTGGACGAATGACTTCATCATTTTCGACTAAAATTAAACGACCGGTTTCATCATGGCCTTCAATCGGTACAATCTCATTATCCCAACGACCATCAAGATGTGCTTGATGTGCCCGTTGATGAGAGCGAGCGGCGAAGATATCTTGCATTTCACGGGTAATACCGTTTTGCTTGCCTAATAATTCTGCCGTTAAGCCCATGCTGCCTGACGCCATAGCGGTATGTTTATTCATGCTTGGATTCAGATCAATATTGTAGTTCATTGGGACATGACCCATATGCTCTACGCCACCAATCATATAAACATCACCTTGTCCTAACATTATGCCCATAGCGCCATCGTGCAATGCTTGCATCGATGAACCACATAAACGGTTTACCGTAACAGCTGCAGTAGTGCGTGGAATGTCTGTCAGTAGTTGGGCATTTCGGGCAACATTAAAGCCCTGTTCTTTGGTTTGTTGCACACAGCCCCAAATAATATCTTCAATTTCAGCGGGATCAACATTTGGGTTACGTGCTAATAAAGCACTCATTAAATGAGCAGATAACGTTTCGGCGCGGACATTTCTAAATACACCGCCTTTAGAACGACCCATTGGGGTACGAATACAATCGATTACGACGACTTCTTTCATTTTTCTTCTCCTTGGTCGTTATGCGGTAAAATAGGTTTTGCCAGCGGCAGCCATTTCACGGACACCATCTGAAACTTGATAAATAGGACCTAAATGTGCGTATTTGTCGGCTAATTCGACGAAATTAGCTAAACCCATAGTATCAATATAACGGAAAATTCCGCCTCTAAATGGTGGGAAACCAATGCCGTAAAGTAAGGCTATATCAGCCTCTTCAGGACTGCCTATGATCCCTTCTTCTAAACAACGAATAGATTCATTAGCCATTGGGATCATTAAACGCGCAATGACCTCTTCAGGTGCGAACGCCTGCGTAGCTGCTGCATGCTCTGCGATCATAGCGATAGCGACGGGTGCGGGTGTTTTACTTGGGCGACCGCGTTTGTCTTTACCGTGGTCATAAAAGCCAACGCCGTTTTTTTGCCCTAAACGCTTGGCGTTATACATTAATGTGACCGGGTCATTCTCAATTTTGAGCATTCTTTCAGGGATGCCATCAGACATAACACTGGCAGCATGATCCGCGGTATCAATACCGACAACATCGAGTAAGAAAGCCGGTCCCATCGGCCAGCCGAACTGTTTTTCCATGACTTTATCAACGGCAACAAAGTCAGCGCCATCTAAAATTAATCGGCTAAATCCGGCAAAGTACGGAAACAATACACGGTTGATAAAAAAGCCAGGGCAATCATTGACGACAATAGGGGTTTTACCCATACGTAATGACATGGCTACAACGGCTGAAATGGTTGCTTCATCGGTCTTTTCACCACGGATAATTTCGACTAGCGGCATTCTATGTACTGGGTTGAAGAAATGCATGCCACAAAAACGCTCTGGTTTTTGTAACGATTTAGCTAAATGATCAATAGAAATGGTAGAAGTGTTAGACGTGATAATCGCGTCGTCGGCAACATGCGTTTCTGTTTCAGCTAATACAATACTTTTAACTTTTGGATTTTCGACGACCGCTTCAATAACCAAATCTGCATGACTGATAGCACTGTAATCGAGTGTCGGTGTGATGTTGTTTAGGGTCGAGGCCATCACTGCTGGCGTTACTTTACCGCGTTGCATGCCCTTCTCTAAGATCCCTGCTGCAGTTGTTAAACCTAAATCCAACGCAGCCGTATTGATATCTTTCATAATGGTTGGCACGCCTTTGACAGCACCCTGATACGCAATACCGCCACCCATAATACCAGCACCTAAAACGGCGTTTTGTTTGATATCTTTGGTTGCTTGCTTAGCCATTTTCTTGCCTTTGACTTTGACCACTTGATCCGCTAAAAAGATCCCGATTTGTGCTTTTGCTGCATCGGTCTTGGCTAGAGTAATAAATCCTTTATGTTCTAACTGCATCGCTTCGGCGCGACCTAATCTAGCTGCGGCTTCAACAGTGTTAACCATCATGTGTGGTGCAGGGTAATGTTTGCCAACTTTTGCAAATACCATGCCTTTGGCCGTATTAAAGCTCATGATCGCTTCATTTGGGCTCAATGTTAAGGGACTTACCTTGGTCTGTTTACGACTTTGCCAATTCAATTTTCCGGCTATTGCGTCCTGTAGCATTGCTTTAGCTGTTGCGATTAGTTGCTCAGGAGCGACTACTGCATCAATGGCACCATCGGCTAAGGCTTTATCGGCTTTTTTATTTGCCCCCGTCGTGATCCACTCCAACGCTGTATCTGCGCCGATAATGCGAGGTAAACGGACCGTACCACCAAATCCAGGCATGATCCCTAATTTAACTTCGGGTAAACCCACTTGTGCGGTCGTTTCGGCAACTCTAAAATCACAAACTAATGCCATTTCAAATCCACCACCTAAAGCAACGCCGTTAATGGCGGCGATAGTGGGGATAGATAAATCTTCAAAACGGTCAAACACTTGGGCAGAAGATTGGATCCATTCCAGCATTTCTGCATCAGATGCTGCAAACATGGTGGTGAATTCGGTAATATCTGCACCAACGATAAACGCGGGTTTGGCAGAGTGTACGACGACACCTTTGATACTGCTATCTGCTGCGATGGCTTGGGTAGCGGCATCAAACTCTGCGATAGTTTGACGATCAAATTTATTCACTGAACCGGCTGCGTTGTAACAAAACTCCGCGATCCCATCTGTATCGACCGTAACGGTGATGTTGGTACCTTCATACATCATGATTATCTCCTTTGGTTAGACCAAATCTGAATTGTGTAGGGTAAAATTTTTATTGTAACTGGTCTTATATGTAGATCTATTGAAAAACAATTTATCAAACAGTGCAAATGAATTCTATGCTTAGAGGTGTATAGGTAATACTTATAATAGGTTAAAAATTAATTTTCATTTTTGTGGGAAAACTCACGTGCATCGATTAGATACAAGGCTTTCAACGCAGTTTTACTTGCACCCACGATATGTTTCGATGGTGCATTGTTTGACCTTGTCCTGTGCTGCTTTAATCTTAATTATAGGCATGTTATTGAGTCCGATTAGCACTGCTAACCCTATAGTTAAGCAATCTTTAACGCCACAACAAACCTTATATATAGATGCTCAAGCAGCGATCGCGCAAGGCAACCAGCAAAAATACTGGGCATTTCAAACCTGGTATACCCAAACGCCAGTACATTGGTTGAATGCGCAATTACAATGCCGTTACCTTGATAACATCACCCGTTCAGGACAATTTACAGCTGCGCTAGATAAACAAGTCAATGCGCTGTGGCAACATCCACGTTCACAAGATAAAGCTTGTGATCAAGTATTTCAACGGTGGCAGAAACAAGGAGGGATAACGACCGAGCTAATATTACAGCGGATTAAACGGGTCGCTAAAGAAGGTAGTCCTCGCTTAATCGTCTACCTTACTCGATTATTGCCTCCAGAATTACAGCCCATTGGCCGTATGTCAAAGCGGTGATTGCGTATGAGCGTATTTATGCCCAACAATTAAATCAATTATCCGCAATGCAGCCGATTAACGCGGAGGAATATGTTAGCTATGCGATCCTGACATCAAATTTAGAAACTGGTACACTCTCCGCAAGGTAAGACTAACAACAATAATAACGTCGAAGGATTTTTGTATGAGTGATTTTAGCGCCCAAGTTGCGGCTTTGTATCCTGAGCATGTGCAGTACATGCAAGGATTGACGCAAGAAGCATTAGCCCGAGAAGGACTAGATGGATTGGTTATTCATTCCGGTCAGGCTAAAAGAATGTTTTTGGATGATAATCATTATCCATTTCATGTCAATCCACAGTTCAAAGCGTGGTGTCCAATCACTGACAACCCTAACTGCTGGCTAGTCGTTAATGGCGTTGATAAACCCAAATTGATTTTTTATCGCCCAGATGATTTTTGGCATAAAGTGCCGCCTGAGCCACAAGATTTTTGGACCGAACAATTTGAGATTGTGCTGTTAGCTCAAGCGAATCAGGTAGAAAAACATTTGCCATTTGATAAAGCGCGTTTTGCATATATCGGTGAGTATATTGAAGTGGCTGAGGCATTAGGTTTTGCGAATGTTAACCCTGACAGAGCAATGCATTATTTACATTTTCATCGTGCGTATAAAACAGATTATGAACTGGTGTGTATGCGCGAAGCTAACCGCATTGCTGTTGGCGCTCATCATGCTGCAAAAGCGGCGTTTTTAGCGGGTAAATCTGAGTTTGATATTAATCTTGCGTATCTTGATGCGGCACGTCAGGGCGATAATACCGTCCCGTATAACAATATTATTGCACTCAATGAACACGCTGCGATATTGCATTATACCGTTTATGAAACCAACGCTCCGAGCGAGTCGCGGACATTTTTAATTGACGCTGGCGCAAGTGTAAATGGGTATGCTGCAGATATTACTCGAACCTATACGACTGACAAGGGTGAGTTTGCCAAAATAGTAAAGGCTGTCGATGAATTAACCGTGGCATTAGCGAATAAACTCACGCCAAACCATTCTTATGTTGAGATCCACGAACAAGCCCATACCGGCATTGCTATGATCTTAGAAGACAGTGGGATTGTCAATTTACCAGCGCAAGACATTGTGGCTAAAGGGATTACAAAAACGTTCTTTCCACACGGTATTGGTCATATGTTAGGACTACAAGTTCATGATGTGGCTGGGCATGTGAATGATGATCGTGGCACACCTAAACCGGCGCCAGAGGCACATCCATTTTTACGTTGTACACGAACGGTTGAGGCACGTCATGTTTATACTATCGAACCAGGCTTGTATTTTATCGATAGCTTGCTAGCGCGATTAAAGTCATCTCCTGAGTCAATGTATATAAATTGGGATAAAGTGTCTGAGCTTCAGCCTTTTGGCGGTGTACGAGTTGAAGATAACATTGTGGTGCATCCTACTCACAATGAAAATATGACCAGAGAGCAGAGGCTTGACTAGCCTCTTTTTATGCGGCCTTTTCTAGGCGACCCTATCTACAGATAAATGCGCCAAGCCAATTAGCGCATCTTTGTACTGGGATTCGGGGATGATACTTAGGGCTGCAATGGCTTTTTGGGCTTCGTCTAGGGCTTTTTTCTGGGTGTATTCTATAGAGCCAGCTTGATGCATAGCGGTCAAAATTGTGTCTAAATGTGCTAGTCCGTTACCTTCCTTGATCGCACTTTTAATCAACTGAGATGCGGCCTCATCGCCGTTCCACATAGCATGAAGTAAAGGTAACGTTGGTTTACCTTCGGCCAAATCATCGCCAACATTTTTTCCCATTTCATCAGCATCAGCGGTGTAGTCAAGAATATCGTCGACTAATTGAAATGCGGTGCCAAGATGTTTGCCATAATTTTGCATGGCAATCTCGACTGCTTCATCTTGCTTAGTCAGCACGGCAGCCAACTGTGTGGCGGCTTCGAACAAACGGGCAGTTTTGCTGTAAATAACATCAAAGTAGCTAGCTTCAGTCGTATCTGGATCATTCACATTCATGAGCTGCATGACTTCACCTTGAGCAATGCGATTAGTTGCATCAGATAAAATCTGCATGACTTTCATACTGTCTAAATCAACCATCATTTGAAAAGCACGAGAGTATAAAAAATCACCCACTAATACGCTTGCTTGATTACCAAATAATGCATTGGCAGTCTCACGTCCACGGCGCAATAATGATTCATCGACCACATCGTCGTGAAGTAGCGTTGCAGTATGAATAAATTCAATAATCGCAGCTAGATGATGGTGTTGTTGTGTTTGAATATTTAACGCACGAGCAGCCAAAACACATAACAACGGACGCAAACGCTTGCCGCCGCTATTGACAATATAAAAGCCAAGCTGCTGAATGAGTGCAACGTCTGACTCAACCTGTGTTTGGATGAGTTGATTTACATGCTGCATGTCGGGGCTAGCAAGTTGCTTAATATCTTCTATGTTCATGGTTTGGGTCATGGATTCAATGATTGCTGCAATATCAACACGATGTGAAAATATGTATTGGATTATTCAAATTATTGCCATAATGTTACAGTAATTACGGATTATTTCAGCTTGTTTGTCCTTTTTTTTAATCAAAAAGTGAAAATAATTTTCCGAGATGACTGGTTTTACGCGCTGTATACGACAAATTGTAATTAAACTCAAATTACTCCTTGAATCGATTTCTTATTTTACGTATACTCTGCGCCCTAATTTTTAAATAAAGCGTCTATGTACGCAGAGCGGAGTAGAATATGTACGCGGTTTTCCAAAGTGGTGGTAAACAACACCGTGTGGCTGAAGGCCAAACCGTTCGTCTAGAGAAGATCGAAGTCGCCCCAGGCGAGTCAGTAGAATTCGATAACATCTTGATGGTGAGCAATGGTGAAGATGTTAAGATCGGCACGCCTTATGTTGCCGGTGGTAAAGTAACTGCAGAAGTGGTGACACACGGTCGTGGCGAGAAAATTAAAATCGTCAAGTTCAAACGCCGTCAAGGTCAGAACAAAAAGCAGATGGGTCATCGTCAGTGGTTCACGGAAGTGAAAATCACTGGTATAAACGCATAATAGGAGAACTAACACATGGCACATAAAAAAGCTGGTGGTAGTACCAAAAACGGTCGCGATTCAGAAAGTAAACGCTTAGGTGTTAAACGCTATGGCGGCCAAGAAGTTTTAGCTGGTAACATCATCGTACGCCAACGTGGTACTAAATTCCACGCAGGCACTAACATGGGTATCGGTAAAGATCACACCTTGTTTGCTCTAACTGACGGTAAAGTCCAGTTTGAAATAAAAGGTCCAAAGAATCGTAGATTTGTAAGTATCGTTGCTGAGTAAGCGATATTTTAAGATTCTCTAAAAAACCTCGCTCAATGCGGGGTTTTTTGTGATCTAAAGAATATTTTTTAAAAATGACGCGTGTTTTACGGATGAACTACGCACATATGCCTTGATAAGTGTATAATTAAGGTTAATTAGCGACAAAATTGAGTAATTAAGACAGTCATGAAATTTGTAGATGAAGCAGAAATTCGCGTCGAAGCTGGCGACGGTGGTAACGGCACAGTTGGATTTAGACGAGAAAAATACATCCCTAAAGGCGGCCCTGATGGCGGTGATGGTGGTGATGGTGGTAGCGTTTTTCTGGTGGCTGACGAAAACTTAAATACGCTAATTGATTATCGCTTTGAACGTTTTCACCGTGCCGAGCGCGGTAAAAACGGCGGTGGGACAGATTGTACTGGCCGTGGAGGTGCTGACCTAGAGGTCAAGGTGCCTGTAGGAACGCGTGTAACCGATAAAGATACCCTAGAAGTACTTGGCGACCTACTTAAGCATGGGCAGCGTCTGAAGGTTGCTCAGGGCGGTTTCCACGGGTTAGGTAATGCTCGCTTTAAAAGCTCAACTAATCGTGCGCCACGTCAAAAGACCGATGGCACACCTGGCGACATCCGTAATCTATTATTAGAATTAATGTTGTTAGCTGACGTAGGTATGCTTGGCCTACCTAATGCGGGTAAATCAACATTTATCCGCAGTGTATCCGCGGCTAAGCCTAAAGTGGCCGATTATCCATTTACAACACTAGTACCTAACCTAGGTGTGGTGCGTATGGACGCGATGCAAAGTTTTGTTATTGCTGATATCCCAGGTTTGATTGAAGGTGCTTCAGACGGTGCTGGTTTGGGTATTCAATTTTTGAAACATCTTGAACGTTGCCGGATCTTATTGCATTTAGTCGATGTGATGCCAGCCGATGGCAGTAATCCGATTGATAATGCTCGCGCTATTGTCAAAGAACTAGAGCAATATTCACCTAAGCTTGCTAACAAAAAGCGTTGGTTAGTATTTAACAAAATTGATTTAATGCTTGAAGATGAAGCGCAAGAATTATGTGCATCCATTGCCGCAGAATTGGGCATTGAAGATTATTATCAGATATCTGCGTTCCAAAAACTAAACGTCAATGAATTGTGTCGTGATGTGATGACCTACCTTGAAGAATTACCTGCTGATATTGTAGCGGATGAAGAAGAGCAAATTGATTTCAAATGGGATTCTTACCATGAGCGAACAATTGCAGAGCACGTTGATGTTGAAGATGATGACGATTGGGATGACGAAGATGACGCGCACCCAAATACATTTTACGTATAATTAATTAACACTATATTCAATAGTTTATTAATGATTTAGTGTTTTACAAACTCAGCATAATGCTCTAGCTTACGGTTACTAACAACCTTAAGGAAGTCAATTATGCTGAGTTATATAACACTAGGTGTGTCTGATTTAGAAAAATCAGAAGCCTTCTACAACGAACTTCTCGCGCCGCTCGGAGCAAAAACCTTAATTAAAATGGACCGCATTATCTTCATTGGTAAATCAATGGATGAACCGATGATATCGATTTGTGTGCCATACAATGGTGATGCACCCAATCCTGGTAATGGCAATATGTTTGCGATTGCACCAGGCTCAAAAGTGCTCGTTAATCAGTTACATGCACAAGCTATTAGCTTAGGTGCAACTTGTGATGGTCCTCCAGGACAACGTATCCCAGATGTGTTCTATGGCGGGTATTTTAAAGATCCAGATGGCAATAAAGGCGTGTTTAACCACTTTGGCTAAACATCACCTTGTCCTGTGATACTTAGCTTTGGCAAACCGTTGGGTTTGCTGGAGCTATATCCTTATCATCAATATCATTAGTCTCTGCAATGCTAGCATTAGCTGTCGCTTTTGGAATAGCGATAAACCAATTACGTAAGTTTTTCACAATCTGATAATTGCAATCTTCTGCTGCTAATTTCCCTCTGATCACTGTATTTCGAAAATCCTGTTTAAGAATAAACGACTGTGCTTTAGCATCCGTGAGTTTAAATTTTCCAGTAACGTCTTGCTTGACAATAGCGATAGCGGTGTTGAACAAATGTCGGTAAGACTCGGTTAATTCATCGGCCGTGATATCTAATAATACGCTGTCATCACTTTCAGGTAACAGACCATAAATATGCACCATGTTTTGATAACGGAACGGCGATTTTTTGAGGTTAGCTTTCTTATCAGTATTAGGTAACCACGCAACTAATTTTAAGGACAATCTACTCATCTTTGGATTACTAAAGAAAATAGGCTTGATTCGTAATGTATTGTCACCACTTTGCGCTGCTGCCACCACAATGCTATCGTTGTTGACTAAAGTAGATAGAGGCAGTTGGCCAGTTCGATCAAGTAGCAGCTGAATATTTTTATTGGCTTGCTTTTGCTGAGCTGAAAGTTTGTTATCGCGCCCTGAATTGACCATTACCGCATGCGCACCAATTTGTACCAACATCCCTGCTAAACCAGCGCTGCCGTCATACATAATGGCAGAACCTGACATGGCATCATCATGATTGTAAAGGCCTCGTAACTCCACAAACTCCGCTTCTTCAAATTGGATAGTGATATCGCTCAGTTGCATTTGATGAGTTGGTTTTAATTGGACATGTTGAGCGTAATCATCACGATACGGGGTACTATTGCACGCCGAAAGTGCACTCATCACGAATAACGTTAGAATGATTTTATACATAGTTAAGTTTTACAATGACTTAGTGACTAGTGATTTAACATTTTCGATAGATTGATAATATGCTGTTGTCACACTTGGAAATGCTGTTGGTTCATCCCATTCGCCTTGAGGTTGCACACGATCAGCAATGCTTAGGTATTGAATATAGCCGTTGGTGGTTAAATCCACCGTATATAATGTTCCTGCAATATACCCTTGGGGATCGCCATTCGGAACATAGTTATTAAAGCTACGATATGCGCCATGTTGGTCAAGTGATAACACCACTAACATATCCAAACCGAGTTTATCTTTGAGTACACGAAAATCTTTTTCGGCAAATCCATTTTCACCTTTGAATTTTTTCAATTTAGTGATGGGTGTTGTTAAATTAACCTCAATTAACTCAACATTTAGCTCACTGTAACCGGCAATAACAGCATCTTTAATTACCAATAATTCATCGACAGAAATAGTGCTTTCAAGGTGAGTGTCTAGTGAACTAGTGAGCGCCGATGCAACGCCATAACATAATAAACATCCTGCGCCGTAGATATGGGTAGTTGCTTTGTCTTCTGGTGCGATATAGACAAAGCCAATTTTGGTATTGTCAGCTTGAACCACGTTTTTAACCAAAGGGACAAAGCCTTGGGGCGTAGAGCCACAGGCGCTGATAAAAAGTGTGGCTAGTACAATGATAAGTAACTTACTGGGTTTTAATAGAGTGTTCATCGTGTTCCTTGAATGGGATTGTTATTATTTTGAAGTAAGATTACAAGATTATTGGTATTAAATAAAGTGCTTAGGTGACGCTAAATCCAACGTTTGGTTTTTTGGCAATAAAGATTAAAATCTTTGGGGAACAATGCGTTAAGCGCGCGTTCCTCAGGTATTATTTGAAAATGGGTCATATATACAATAAATGCGCTGCACACTAATGGAAATAGCATACTTTGTAATGCCATGCCGCTAGCGATAATTAATAATACAAACCCCAAATACATCGGATTGCGACGGGGGGAATTTTTAATTCTAAAAAATGCATGGTCTATTTCGTTGTTTTTGCTGTAAAATATAGTTAAGCAAAAAATAAAACAAAGTGCAAAAATATGTCTCATTTATCTATGATAGTCGCAATGGCTCACAACCGCATTATTGGTGCGGATAACGATATGCCATGGCATTTACCCGCGGATCTAAAACATTTTAGACAAACCACAATGGGGAAACCGGTCGTGATGGGGCGTAAAACCTATGAGTCGATTGGTAAGGCGTTACCTGGTAGGCATAACATTGTCATTACCACTAACTCTGAATATACATTAGACGACGCTTCAGTTGTGTACAGCGTTGCAGAGGCGTTAGTATTGTGCGCCCAAGAAGAGGAAGTCATGATCATCGGTGGAGGTAGTATTTACGCACTGTTAATCGATCACACTGATACCTTACATTTAACGTTTATTGACAAAGACGTGGCGGGTGATACGCAATTTCCAGATTGGAACGAACATGGCGAATGGCAGGAAGTGAGTCGTGAAGCGCACAGCGCAGACGATAAAAACCCGCATGACTATGAATTTGTAACCTTAGTACGCCAGTAGGACTGGCTTTATTTCGTGTCGAAAGTACTGATTAGATCGTTTGGTCTTTTCGGTACAAACTTAAGGTATAAACATATCCATATACCCCACTAAAAAATATCGATGGCAACACTGTCAACCATAGGTTTGGCGTTGCATTGACTAAGTTTACTCCGGTCACAATCGTCCCTTGTAATGACATAGGAACCAATGGAGCAAAGAACGCTCCACTAAATCTTTTTTCGTTTAGAAATCCCGCTGAGCGGTCAAGTATTTGATTAAAACTACGCTTAAATTGTTTGGCATAAGGCGTATTATGATAAGGCATACACAATAACGGTGTGACAAATGCAAATGACACGCAGCGTTGCCCAAAACGCTGATAACTCCACTCAGTCAGTAATGTAAATCCAAGCGTAATCGCAGCACTGGTGCTTGCCTGCACTAAGGCGATTTGATAAAGCTGTGAATCAGTAACGGCTTGGGTCATGTTGGCATAGAATGCCCAGCCGCCATAAAAGCAAAACGCGATGAGTGCGGATAATAATAAGCGTAAATAAGCAGGCATAATGCTGTTCTCTTTAAAGTTGAGTCGGTAGGGTCTAGGTCTATGACCACTTAGGATGACGGTAAATTTGCTGGCGCTATGATCCCATATTGAATCAAGATCACCATAGCAAGCATCATTATCGGTATCGCTACCACCGTCGTAGAAACAACAATGTTGGCGGCTAAGACGGGATTAGAGTTGGTTTTTTTGGCCATAATGTAACTCGCTGCTGCAGTAGGAGAAGCACTCATCAAAAATACAATTCCCATTTGTACACTATCCAGTTCTAAATAATAACCAATAGATAAAATCACAGCAGGGTAAAGCATGCATTTACCCACATTCGCAATGATCATGGAACCGATGGCTTTACGCATCGCAAAAAATTGTAACGAGGCCCCTGTACATAATAATGCTAGTGGTAGCGTTAATTGTGCGAAATATGCCAAACTAACTTCTGCGATCCTTGGGAGGCTGAGATGAAAATACGAAGCTAATAAAGCCAATACAATACTGATAATGATTGGATTTTTGAGTAATGCCAAGATGTTATCTTTGATGGAATGGTGTTTGTCTGAATAAAAATTTAACAACATCACTGCTAACAAGTTATATACCAATGTGGTACAGGCCATGAAAACCGATGCGGTCGCAAAAAATTCAGGGTAGGCATTAGCACTTAATGCTAACCCAACAATGCCGATGTTCGAGCGATAAGCCCCTTGGATGATGACGCCTCTATCGGTTCTCTCTGGGATCATAAAATGCACTAAACCCATCGCCATGATAACAAACACCAAGGTTCCAACGACACTCGCCATGATCAAATCGGGATTGGCAGCCGTGGCAAAGTCGGCGGTGTAGATGGCGTTAAATAGTAGCGCGGGGAGTGAGACGTTGTAGATGAGTTTAGAGCCACCTTCGACAAAGGCGTCATTCATTAGCCCAACGCGTTTAAATAACACTCCAGCAATGATTAAACACATAACAGGGGAGACAACAATTAAAGCTGTCATTAAAGCCGATGACATGCGCGTCATTCCTTCATTTTGCATAGTTAAGTGGTGCTGATTATACGCTTTATTGGTGTAACGTTCACATAAAATAAACCCCCTAGGATTTTCATGCCCTATTCAGAGGTCTCGAAAATCCTAGGGAATTTAAACCAAGGTATAAACAGAACTAATTTGTACAAATTAATAACAATGCTTAGACAGCTTACAGCTTAGTTTGATACATTCGACTGACTGTAATAGGAGCAACAATCATGAGCAAACAAGCACACTTTACCCGGATGCAAGATGGTACTTTAGAAGAATGGCAAATTATTGCTGCTGCGCACTATGAGCATTTTAAACATACCGCGGATACCTACATTGATTTGCTAAAAAGCCTAGAGCGACATACTTTGGGTTTTGCTTGTGATCAGTTGCAACATGCCTTGATGGCTGGTACGTTGGCGCGCCGTGCCGGGGCAAGTAATGAACATATTGTTATCGCCTTATGTCATGATATTGGCAAATCTATTAATGTGCCTAATCACGGTGCAATTGCCGCTGAAATGATGAAACCCTATATTAGCGAAGATAGTTACCATGTGATTTATAATCATCAAGCATTTCAAGGTGAATATTATTATCAATATCTTGGGGCTCCGACTGACCTAAGATTGCAGTGGAAGGATGAAAGTTGGTATCCACTGGCATGCAAATTAGTTGATGAGTGGGACGCACCAGCCTTTGATCCTGATTTTGAAGTTGATAGCTTAGAGAGCTTTATTCCGTTAATGCGTGAGGTGTTTCATGATAAACCCGTGGCGTTAGGTTAACGTATAATTAACGGAAATCTTCGCTGAAATATGCTATCCTGCACCCGAATTTTTTATGGGTGATAGATTAATTATGTTTAAATTTGATTTTGCTGGTGCATTTTCTAATAACAACGTTAAAAATGACGTGTTATCAGGGATCACTGTGGCGTTGGCACTAGTGCCAGAAGCCGTCGCGTTTGCCTTTGTGGCAGGCGTTGAACCAATGGTTGGCTTATATGCTGCCTTTATGATGGGATTGATTACCTCTGCAATAGGTGGTCGTCCGGGTATGATTTCTGGCGCGACTGGTGCGATGGCAGTAGTGATGGTCGCTTTAGTGGCGCAACATGGCTTGCAGTATTTGTTTGCAGCCGTAATAGTGGCAGGAGTGTTGCAAATTTTAGCTGGCGTCTTCCGCTTAGGTAAATTTATAAGATTAGTGCCTTATCCTGTGATGTTAGGCTTTGTGAACGGCCTAGCGATTGTGATTTTCTTAGCGCAATTAGGGCAATTTAAAATCTTCGACGCCAACGGCATACAATCATGGATGACCGGTGAGATGCTCTACATCATGCTGGGACTGACTGCATTGACGATGGCTATTATTGTGTTGTTGCCTAAAATAACAACGGCAATCCCTTCCTCATTAGCAGCCATAATTACGGTAACCTTGATTGTCCACGGCCTCGATGTAGAAGCTCGTACCGTTATCGATTTTGTGCGTGATATGTTACCAGAAGCAGATAAAGCTACAGCGACACTTGCCGGTGAATTACCGAGCTTTGCTATTCCAATGGTTCCTTTCACCCTCGAAACCTTATATATCGTATTACCAACAGCTATTATTTTGTCCCTAGTTGGCTTGATTGAATCATTGCTGACGTTGACGTTAATTGATGAAATGACCAGTACTCGCGGTCGTGGTAACAAAGAATGTATCGGTCAAGGCGTTGCCAACACCGTGAACGGTTTCTTTGGTGGTATGGGTGGTTGTGCGATGATCGGCCAATCAATGATAAACATTAATTCCGGTGGTCGTGGTCGTTTATCAGGGATCACGGCAGCGTTAGTCTTACTTGGTTTTATCTTGTTTGCGTCACAATTAATTGAAATGATCCCATTAGCAGCGCTAGTTGGTGTGATGTTCATGGTGGTGATTGGTACATTTGAATGGGCGTCGTTTAAGATCATTCGTAGTGTCAATAAAGAAGATGCGTTTGTCTTGTTCTTAGTGACATTTGTGACTGTGATTGCTGATTTAGCCATTGCGGTTGTGGTCGGTGTGATTGTATCTGCATTGGTGTTTGCTTGGAAACATGCAATACACATTTCTGCTAAAACACACACAGATAAAGATAATTGGAAAGTCTATGAGTTAGACGGTCCGTTATTCTTTGGGTCAGTCTCATATTTTAAAGAAATATTTAATCCTGAAAATGATCCCACCGATGTGGTGATTGATTTTAATGAATCACGGATCTGGGATTCATCAGGTATTGACGCATTAGATACGTTGGCCGATAAATACGAAGCGGCAGGTAAAAAACTGCATATTCGTCATATTTCTCCAGAGTGCCGGACGCTATTACGTAAAGCATCGCGTTTTGTTGAAATCAATGTTAACGAAGATCCACGTTACTATGTGGCGAGTGATGAGTTAGGTTAAACCTATAGAATTGATGGTATAGACAGTATTATTGCTGTAATTAATATAAGGCTACTCAGCTAATTGAGTAGCCTTTTTACTATGTATATTAAGATTCTTACAGCTTGCGCCACTTGCGAACTTCTGAGGCAGTGATGACCATGAGTATTATGGCGCCAACTAACCAGCCGTGAGTAAATATTTGCTCAATAATTGGCGTGAGTTTGGTTGCTACTGGATTGTTTACGACGAATAAGGACGGTAAAGACCAAAGCGTCAACATCACACCAATGTATATCACATACTCTGCGATATATGCCCCCATTGACCATCGAGTCCAATAGGTTTGAGTGAGTCTGTATATCGCACCAATGAGCGAGCCTGCCATCACAATCGTGAGTGTGATGCGCCATTGCTCCATATTCGGTGCAATACCAAGTATGAGACTGTTATAGGCTTCCTCGTTGAGCCACAATGGTGTCCAAAGCAATAACAAGCCAAAGACACTGGTAATGACATCAGATATACCATCAGAGGTTGATATGCGCTGCGCATTGGCTGGCGGGAGCGACTCTGGAGTCCATGACGGATATCGCCACTGTGCCAAATATCCACTTTTACCTAATAAGTAGAACGTTGCAGTGATAATAATCAACATGCCACCGATGTTATCCCAAACACTACTTAATACGACGAGCAAAAATGCAATGGCATTTACGCTTTGGGCATTAATTAAATAACTGCCTGCCGTTACAACCGCATAAACGAATAATACCAATAGCCCTTTTAACACGATGGTTTTGTATAAGCCCATATCCTCACTCGCCACTAAAGGATATTGTGGCGCATAAGATTGAGCTATGCGTTGAGGATGGTCTTGTCGTTGCAAGAATGTCGTCAGTGCTTGAGTATCCTTAGGATTGGATGCATCGATCTCAAGAGACTCTAATTCGTCTAAAAGATTAGCACGCAGTTCGCGCATAATATCTTGTTTTTGTTCAGCGGGTAAATAATGTGCCACTGCTTGAACATAACGCTCTAATAGTTCCATTTTGCTTATTCCTCTGTTTCTAAAATTTGTACCAAACAACGATTTAAATGTTGCCAATCGGTTGTTAGTTGAGTGAGTGTGTCACTGCCCATTTGTGATAGCTGGTAATAACGACGATCTCTGCCATCGGTTTTTTGCCATTTACTATCTAACAATCCTTGCTCTGCTAATCGACGGATCAATGGGTATAGCGTTCCTTCATCGATATCGATACCGGCATTATTGATATGTTGCCGCAAAGAATAACCATATTGCGGTGTTTTGCATGCACCTAAAACCGCCAGAACGAGTACGCCTCTGCGCAGTTCTAAACGAAGTTTATGTTGGCGTTCTTCAGTCATGTTGACCCTTAAAGTGAAGCTAAAATTTACTATATGATACATACTGTATGTCACATAGTGTAATGCACAATTAGATACTAGGCACTGCACAGTAATATGTCAAATTTAAATTTAGTTTATTCAACATCAAATGGACTGATTAGCAGCTGAATAGCAAAGGAGTGTCTAAACGTGTGGGCAGTAAGATGCTTTGTTCTCATTACATGCCTAATACTTTCTATAAATGGTGAATTAGCCATTTGTGTTTCCTTTGCTCTGTGGTTTGTTTACTGAAAATCTAAAGTAAACCGGATGTTACAAAAGAGACAATTGAACTAAAGGCCAGATAATTCCTGTACTTCAGGATAGATTTGCTTTTGTAGTTACAATGAATGCAAAGTATTACGAATTATTTAAATGCTTAGAAACCCTATCTTATTGTTTACTTTGAATAAATAAGATGCCAGAAATTGGGTATACAATACACGCATAGTAACCACACAAAAAATAGTAGAAATAATCATCAAAAATAAGGTAAGCTACTGAAATTAAACAAATATGAGGGCGTATTAAAATGACAATATCTACTGCTTACAATGCTGTCTTCATAATAAGATGTTATGTACTAAGTTACGGTTGATGTTTTAGCACCATAACGCTATGATGTTAAGATTGATAAATCGGGGACACAAAATGAGCAACCTATCAAAACGTTCAACCGTCTATTTTGAGCCAGCAATTCATAACGCACTTAAAATTAGAGCTGCATCCAGTGATTCATCAGTGTCCGAACTTATAGATGAAGCCGTTCGTCTATTAATGCGAGAAGACCAAGAAGATTTGGCTGCTGTCAGAGATCGAGTAGATGAACCAGAAATAAGTTATGAATCGCTGCTTAATAGCTTGGAAGCAGATGGGAAACTATAAAGTAACGTTTAAAAAATCAGTTTTAAAAGATTTGAAGTCTGTACCTAAATCAGACGTAACTAAGATAATCTCAAAGATTGATAGCCTTGCCGAGGATCCCAGAAGGGCTGGTGCTATTAAGCTAAGCGGCAATGATTTATACCGAATACGTCAAGGCCTTTATCGCATATTGTACGAGATCAAGGATCAAGAATTGATTGTTCAGGTAATAAAAGTAGGCCACAGATCTGATGTTTATAAGCGTACATAACAAAAACTTGAAGCGAACAAAGATAAAAAGCAATTTTCGCGGCTTAAGTGAGTGTTATATGGCATTAAAGTATGGCTGATGAAATTGAGTTTATTGAATGTTGCGAACATGGGAAGCAGCAACAAACGTTTGTTTGCCAACACACTGTTGAGAGTCTAAAGGATGGTAAACCTAGAGGCTTTTCGTGGTCAATTGAGCAACCAGAAAATCCAAGACCGGATGCATGGTGCTCCAAGTGTGAAGATTTAGTAAATAAAACCGGAGAATGGGAAGGCGAAGCAGAGGAATTTGCAAATGTTAAAATTCTTTGTGGCGCATGTTATGACAACGCTAAACTACTTAATTTTCCCAATAAAAAACCATGGTGGCAATTCTGGTAGAACTGCCATATAACAAGTCATTGCAAAGGACAAAATTTAATTGGCTGTTTCCGTTCCTCAACATTTTAGCCAACAATTTTATTGCCGCTTAGCAAAACGTTAGCTTTCAATCAAACATTACTCGGAGAGACTCCGAAGATGCTGTGGTAATGTCACTCGACTATTATAATAGTTTGATGGAAACCGTCTATTTACTCAAATCACCGGCGAATGCGGCCCATTTGGCAAAGTCTATCTCCCAATACAAAAATGGTGAATATACACAGCGGAATTTGCTCGATGAATTAAAGATTATTGTCATGGACTGATCAATATTGAAAAGACTATTTATATTGGCAAACGCAAGACAAGAAGACACTTAAGCGAATCAATAAAATTATAATGGATGTCAAACGCTCACCTTTTGATGGGATTGGAAAACCGGAACATCTTAAGGAAAATCTAATCGGTTTTTGGTCGCGAAGAATTGATGATACCAATCGTTTAGTATACTCAGTTGAGAGTGAGTCGATAGTCGTTATTTCTTGCCGTTATCATTATTGACATATGAGCATAAAAGTTAACAAACCAATGAAGCCGGATTTTGTGGTCGAACACGACAAAACCCTCTATTGATGTGCCAAAGCCAAACGTTCTAACACAGTCATCGCTGCCTGTTTATCAGCCCAATCTACAAAGATATGATCATGGTAATACGCCGCCACGACATTAGCACTGATATCAGCGTCGCCTAAAGCAGTCGCAAATGCAGCGGTCAAACCCACTGCCTCAAGCGATGAATGCACGGTAAGCGTAATGCACGCAAATGGACCCATACATTCAATGTTGTTATCGACAAGTTCATCAATGGTCGCAATAACGGTAAAGCCCTCATCCTCAACAAATAGACACTTAGGCACGATAGATAACGCATTAAAGCTGGCTTTATCCATAGTTGCAAAGCCATACATCTGGTTGTCACAACTGGGCGACATGCTGGCGAGTAATTTGTTGAGGTTAGTTTCACCGCTCATATTGCTATTAACCTTGTACTTATTTCATTGTTGATAAAAAGACAATCAGATCCACCATATCATCAGGTGTCATGTCACGCGTAAACTGTGCTTGGAATTTGCCATTAACGATGAAATTCGGCACACCAGAGACATGACGACGAAATTGGTCAATCGCTTTGTTGTTCTTTTTGAGCATAGAGTTAACTGCAAAGCTCTTGTTCATTTTATCAAACTGAGTCGCATCAATACCACTATCAACTAATATCGTACGAACGTCAGTTGCGTTAGTGATTCTGCCACGTTGACGATGAATAAAATTAAATATAGCTAAATTGACTTGCTCTGATTTATCTAATGCACGACCAATCATCATGGCTTTAGTCACATCGTCTTGTAGATCTTGACCAGCAAATCCCATGAAATTGACGTGTACTTTGTCAAATTTCACACTTGGGTCTAGATTCTTTTTCATTTCAGCCACTAGCGGTTCAAAGTTAAAGCAGTGGGGACACCAAAACGAGAAGAACTCTTTGACTTCAGGCTTGGCTGTTGCTTCGTCGCTAATCACTTTGTAATGCTCGTTTTCGACAAAGCGGATTTGCGCAGATGCTTGGGCACTAATGAAAACACTCAAAACGGCAAATGCGATACTGATGATGGTTTTTTTCATAATGATAAGACTCTTAGAATTAATAATAAAAACAAAATTATGGGATGATAATACACAAGCTTGACTTGGTTTAACACCCCAATTGTAACTCTAGTATACGTCGATTAGCTGAATGGTCGCTTAATTACATTAAACCTAGCCCAGAGCTACCATTTGTAAGCCATTGAGACGATAGCTTTGCGTTCTAACCCGCGGTATCCGACAATGTCTTGATAAGTATGATTGAGTAAGTTATCGATTTTAGCATTGACAGAAAACTGCTTAGATACGGCAATATTAACGTTTGCATTAATCATCCAATATGGGCGCATTGCGATAATTTGTGACGCTTGCGGCCATGGCGGAAAAAACTGGTCAAATTTAGCACCAACGTAACTGGCACTGACATAAGTAGATATCGAATCAGACCAATTGTAACTGGTATTAAACGACGCATTGTGACGCGCTCGGCGTAGTTCTACACTTTGTGCTTCACCGCTTCCTTGAGTCGCATCCAAATAGCTATATGTTGCATTAAACGCTAAATCCGTTGCGCTCCAAGATACTTCAAATTCAGCACCATCACGATCGCTTCGGCCATCGATATTATCAGCCGTAAATCCGCCTGACGCGCTATCAAAGACAAAACCATTGATCTCGTCTTCAAGTTGCGCGCTAAAAATATTGAACTGGGTATTAAAACCGCTAGATGTGTAGCGCAGGCCTAATTCAACTGTGGTGACGATTTCAGGTTGGAGTTCTGGGTTACCCACAAATGTGCCGGCGTAAAAGCCAAAGCGTTCTGTAAACGTTGGATTTTTACTGGCTTGTCCCACACTCGCAAACCAAGTAAGCGCCGCGGACTGCTGCCAATTCGCCCCGACACGATAATCGGTCGCTGCTGCAAATTCACTATTGTCGGTATAGCGCACTGAAGCATTAATAAATGCACGATGGGTGATACTGACGACAGCATCAGCAAAGACACTGTTACTATCAATTGTTTGAGTCTGATTAGGATCACCAAAATCAATCGGTCCACGTTGTGTAAAATCAATCTCTTCCAGACTTGCCCCGACGTGAAATTGTCGGGTCATGGCCTGATTTGAATAATCTAATTTAGCGATAGAGGACAGGCTATGAGTGGTTGCATCGGTAAGAGAAGATAACTGGCCATCACTGGTATTCTCGACTACATTGCTATGCGTACTTGCGGTGGTATTGAGTGACCAATTTGCCGCAGTTGGCGTCAATAACCATTGTAGTTTTGCGCTTTGTTGGCGACCTTGCGAGCGGTTATCCGCATCAACCGGTAAGCCAGTGGTTACAAAATCAGTTGCATCAAATTCTGTCTCATAATCAACATAATGGAATACGGCATTCAAGGCATGTTGCTTATTCACTGTATAACCCAGTTTGCTATGGATACTGGTATTGCTGTAGCCATCTTTTTCGTTATTGTTTGGCACTATACTGATATTTTGACCATCAGTACTGATATGGCTAACGGTAAACCCATATTGTAATTTATCGGATTGAGCTTGATGTTGGAACTGGGCTTGTTGCGTGTTTTGCTGACCGACACTTAATTTTAAGGCACTTTCATTACCATCAGTTTGACTACCGTCTTTGGTGATAATGTTCAATACACCGCCTACCGCACCATCACCCCAGAGGGCACTTTGTGGCCCACGGTATAACTCAATTCGGGCAATACTTTGTGTTGATAAATGCGCTAAATCGACTAGACCGCCTTGGCCTTGATCATTGACTGCAATCCCGTCAATGATCACTAATATATGATTGGTTTCGCTGCCACGTAAGCGCAGTTCGGCAAACTGACCAACACCGCCATTAGTAGAGATATCAACGCCAGCGAATTGAACTAATAAATCAGCAACAAATGTCGCTTGGCTTCGAGCAATATCTTGCTCGGTCAGCACGCTAACATTGCCTGCTAATTGCGCAATCGGTAATGCAGAATGAGAGCCAGATACGGTAATCGTTTCAACGAATGTGTCCAGTGACTCGGGTTTGATTTGTGTATTCGCCAAGACTGGGGCACTGCAAACTAAAGCAGCAAGTATTTTAAAAGATAAAATGCGGGATGTGTTCATGTTAGTTTTTTCCATTGCCTATTCCCACCGAACAGGTTAAATCATCGCGATTACATCAGATATGCAATCATCGGTACTTAGGCCGGTATCCAGGCTCAATAGGCCGACGTGTTGAACACTCGTCGCTACACACACCGCCTTCCCATTTAAATTAAAACAGTGACGCCCAAACTCTAAAGATAGAGATTAGGTTGTGAGTGAATTTGACCTATATTACTGTTGCGGGGGCAGCAAAAGATTTGACACTTTTTTCCCGTTTAACTGTTTTTGTGAGTTTGTAAAAACTCAACAGCACCAAAGCGGGCGGGAGTATAGCCCAGTTGTATTCTCTGGGCTAGTATTGAATGATTAGAGTCGTGGACGATATTGCTTGAGGAGCCTTTGTAGTGGAGCTCAAAGCGTTAAGGATGGCTCTTGCAACGCCGACATTTGTTCTTTCAGTGCGAGTATTTGACCTTCCCAATATTTATCATCAGCGAACCACGGAAATGCTTGCGGAAAAGCCGGATCTTGCCAGCGCTCAGATAACCACGCCATGTAATGCACCATGCGCATCGCGCGTAGCGGTTCAATTAAGCGTGTTTGTTCGGTTGGAAAGGTATGAAACTCATCATAGGCCTCGACTAAGGTATCGAGTTGAATAAATTGTTGGTGACGATCACCTGAGAGCATCATCCATAAATCTTGTACTGCTGGTCCCATCCGGCAATCATCTAGATCGACAAAACTGGGTCCATCACGCCATAAAATATTTCCAGGGTGACAGTCACCATGTAAACGGATCAAGTCTCCTGAAGGCTGATATAACTCAGTTGTCAGCTTGACGACGGGCTCTAAAATGGCAAAAAATGCAGTCTGTAAATGTGCCGGTACTAATATACTATTGCGTAATTGTGCCATCGGCGTTGCCAGATGCGTCTGCGCATTCAACGGTGCGCGATGGGCGAACGATTTGGTTTGTGCCACGCGATGCATTCGCCCTATAAAGCGTCCCATCCATTCTAGTTGATCTAAATTATCCACTTCAAATTGTCGTCCGCCAACGGATGGAAATACTGCAAAACGAGTATTCGCATAGTGGTGTAACGTTTTTCCATGAATCACACTAGGGGCCACTAACGGAATGTCGTTTGCAGCGAGTTCCAACGCAAAGTCATGTTCTTCTTGGATCTGCTCATCACTCCAGCGTCCAGCACGATAAAACTTCACCACATAGCGGTGATAGTCATCGGCAAACTGATAAACTCGGTTTTCATAACTGTTAAGGGCTAATAAACCCGTAGCTACTTGAATATCAATGCTAGCTAACGCATCAAGGATGACATCTGGATTGAGGTGGGAAAAACTAAAATCCACTGACGTATCAAGGGTTGATGCGTCAGTGGTTGGAGGTATGACATTCATTAGCGGTATAAAAACTTACTCGGCTCTTCGACTGACACTACTGTACCATCATTTTGGGTAGTGGACACCGAAAAGGTAAAGCTGGTCACTGCATCGTCAATATCATATGCATCCATAGCAATACTAATAGGCAAACTAAACACTTCTCCGCCTGCAACTTCGACTTGATGTTCGCCGATAAATACCGCGTCTTTTAGTCCTGATACGCGAATGGTATAGACCTGAGAGACTTGAGATTTATTGAGTACTTTGAGTGTGTATACATTCTCAATTAGACCTTCGTTCGTCTCTCTATATAACGAATTACGATCACGGATAATATCCACTTCTAATGGTTTTCGTGTCATAAAATCTAAACCTAATAGCCCGATCATGACGCACAATACTATGGCGTAACCAATCAATTTAGGGCGGAAAATCTTGGTTGTTCCGCCTTTAAGTTCATGCTCTGAAGTAAAGCTAATCAGACCTTTGGCATAACCCATTTTATCCATCACGCCATTACACGCATCGACGCAAGCCCCGCAGTTAATACACTCGTATTGCAAACCATTACGGATATCAATACCTGTAGGACAAACTTGCACACACAAGTTACAATCAATACAGTCGCCTAAGCTTTTAGCTTTTAACTGCTCAGGCGTTGTTTTACGCGAACGGGGTCCTCGACCTTCACCACGGCGTTCATCGTAAGCGACCGTAAAGGTATCTTTATCAAACATAGCGGATTGAAAACGGGCATAAGGACACATATGAATACACATGATTTCACGCATCCAACCAGCATTGCCATAGGTACAAACCGTAAAAAAGATGACCCAAAATGCCACCCAAAATCCAGTTTGAAAGGTAAAGAAATCAATAAATAACCCACCAATTGGCGTAAAATAGCCAACAAAGGTGAGTGCTGTGAGTAATGCGACGCCAACCCATGAAAAATGCTTCAAAGCTTTGCGCCAAAACTTGTCAAAGTCTAATTTACGTTGGTCCAACTTCATCCGTTTGTTGGCACTGCCTTCGATTTTTTCTTCGAGCCAGGTGTACATATAGGTCCAAGTCGTTTGTGGACACATAAAACCACACCACACTCGACCAGCAAAAGTAGTGACAAAAAACAACGCAAAGGCAGCGACAATAAAGATATAAGCTAAAACGGTGAGATCCTGTGGCCACAACGTAATCGCAAATAAGTTAAAACGTTGCTCGGGAATATCGAATAAGATAGCTTGTTGGCCGTTGTACTGTATCCAAGGGATGGCTGCAAATAGTCCTAAAAAGATAAAACCAAAGAATCGGCGAATATTTTCCATTGTGCCTTTCACTGCACGAACATAAATTTGCGAGCGAGCAGGATAAACACCCACCCCTGCATCATCGGCAGGTTTAATGGTGACTTTTTTGGGAATCGCTTTGCTGGCTTTAGGTTCTGCCGGGATCACCTTAATTGGGATCTGTTCACTCATGGTTATTGGCCTTTTGGAAATATCTATACGACAAGTATAAAATAGTACACCTATGTTTTTATTGAAGTATATCAATCTTTGGTTGGATTTAGTTTGATTTAGTTTGATTTAGTTTGATTTGAGCGTGAATTAGTGATTTTCTAAAAAAATAGTACTCTCAGACTGAATCATAACTGAATGTGTCATGTTCGAACTAGCTAAGATATCTATGGCTGTGCTATGTTTAAGTTAGCGACCTTATTTAATTTTGATTTAGGAAATGGGATGAAAATTCAATCTACCGTTGTTAGCTATATTAATCGTTCTGTTCAGTTGTCTGCCTTGGTTTTAAGCTTAGCAGCCAGCTCAATTGTATTCGGAGTCAGTCATGCCTCGGTTGACGATCATGGCGAGCATGATGCATCACAAGTATCAGCATTAACAGTGACGTGGGGTGATTATCAGACGTTTACTGATGTGAAGCCTGCGAATGGTATGCGTAAGGCGTATGCTGAAAGTACATTTAAGACGTTAGAAGAATACATGCATAAACTTGCCGCAGACCTACCTCAAAGGCATACTTTGGCAATGACAATCACTAATCTAGATTTGGCTGGACGTGTATTACCCGGCAGCTTCACTGGTTTAGGGTTACATTCAACCGATATGATCCGGGTTATCAAAACGATTGATATCCCGCGTATTGAATTTACCTATGAATATAAAGATGCTAACGGCATCGTGTTAAAGAGCGATACCGTTAATCTTAAAGATATGTCATTTATGACGGGTCACAATCCGTTATTCAGTTCTGATTCTCTCAAATATGAGAAAAATATGCTGCGTAAATGGTTTAAAGACACATTTGCTAAGTGATTTTGTAGCGATTAACTCCATACAAAATCAGATAACTCAGTTGCATTCACGGCATTGGCGCCATGTTCAACAGCTTGCTTATGGAGCTGTGCACGAGGAAGTAGGTTACTGAGGTAAAACTCACCTGTTTTTATTTTGCCTTTGGCATAAGCTTGGTTAGCAGTGTTTGGAAGTGTATCGAGCATTGACAACCACAGTATTCCAATAAGGGTATAAGAGACATAATTTAAGTAGTCACACGCCACTGCAGCGCAATGTTCTGCATTGGCCTCTAACAGAGCTTGTGATAGATTGTGCCATTCGGCTAGTAATGCATGCGCTTGTTGTTGATTGGCAGCCACGGTAATGTTGTTGGCAATGTCAGTAAAAACATCATGCGTAGCTTGCATCATGGTGCCATTGGAACGAGTGAGTTTTCGGCCGATTAAATCCGCGGCTTGAATTCCGTTTGTCCCTTCATATATCTGCGCAATACGCGTATCTCTGACTAGCTGCTCCATACCCCATTCACGAATATAGCCATGTCCACCATAAACTTGAATGCCATAATTAGACACCTCCGTCGCCATATCAGTGAAAAAAGCCTTACAAACAGGCGTTAGATACGCAATAACATGATCGGCATGTGCTTGTTCTTCACCATCGGTATATTTTTCAATATCCATGAACTTGGCATAAAGCATTGATAATGCACGAGAACCTTCGGTTAAAGCACGTTGAGTTAATAACATGCGGCGCACATCTGGTTGGAAAACGATAGGATCAGCCTTTTGCTCTGGTGCTTGAATCCCTTGAGGAGCGCGAGATTGTAAGCGTTCTACTGCGTACGTAAGTGCACCTTGATATGAGGCTTCTGCAATACCAAGGCCTTGCAGTCCTACTTGGAAACGCGCGTCGTTCATCATGGTGAACATACAGGCCAAACCCGCATTTTCTTCACCCACTAAATAGCCAATGGCATCGTCGTAATTCATGACACAAGTTGGAGACCCTTTGATCCCCATTTTATGTTCAATGCTGCCGACACTTACACTGTTTTTAGCACCTAATGAGCCATCAGCATTGACCATGAATTTAGGCACTAAAAACAAGCTGATCCCTTTTACGCCTGCAGGCGCATTGGGTAAACGGGCTAAAACTAAATGCACAATATTGTCCGTCCAATCTTGATCACCTGCGGTAATAAATATTTTATTGCCGGTAATAGCATAACTGCCGTCATCGTTAGGATCGGCTTTCGTCGATAACAAACTTAAATCTGTGCCGGCATGAGGCTCGGTCAGGTTCATGGTGCCTGTCCATTCACCACTAATGACTTTGGCGAGGTATATGTCTTTGAGCGCTTGGCTTGCATGCTTAGTCAGCGCAAGGACAGTACTTTCTGTCAGCATGGTCGTTAAACGCCAGCTAAGATTAGCTGAATTCAACATTTCATGAACAGGGATCGCCATTGAATAAGGTAAATCTTGTCCATCATAATTAGGATCACCGAGCATGGCGTTCCAACCATTTGCGATATATGTATGATAGGCAGCAGCGAAGCCATTAGGTGTCGCAACGTTGCCATCAACCAAACGGCAGCCTTGTTCGTCACCCGATTGATTGAGCGGTGCAATTTCATATTCAGCAAACTTGGCACCCTGATTAAGGACTTCTAACGCGAGCTCACTATCCATACCTGCAGCATTGATGCGTTGATAATGCGCATCAATCTGTAACCAGTCATTTAATAAAAATGCAAAATCTGTCAATGGTGCTTGATACTGTGGCATGGTGTATCCTTAAACTCAGTGGTTTGACCAGTTAATCATTACAATAATACTAAATGATTTTGTGCGAAATTCATACTCATTCTAATTGTTGCAGAACTAAAAAAATCAGTGATGTATGGTTTCTGTAGACAAAGGCGTCGAAGCTGGCGTTGCGATAAATGCATCCCGAAAAGGCACTAAATCATCTTCAAAACGAAAAGATTCTTGTTCTAAATCAAAGAGATCATAGAGAGAAACGTGTACACTCTCAGTCAGCGCAAAGGACGGGCTTGGGCGAGGGAAGTGATTAATGTCTAGCATATCGTCTGCTAAACAGGCAAATATAATCATCCCGTGTTTAGTCTGGGCGACCGGAAATAACACTTCCACATTTAACCCTGTTTCTTCGAAGGTTTCACGATGAGCCGTGCATGCGAGTGATTCATTCGTTTGTGCACCGCCACCTGGGATATCTAACCGTTGGCTAAAGCGATGGGTAATTAGCAATGTTTTATGTTCAAATCTAATTAAGCAACCTGCGTTTGAGCTATCAGCGGCATAGATATAATTATCCGTGTCTTGATGTTTTGCGCGGCAATATGGTGTAGGAGGCATGTCAGTAGGAGGCATGTCATTGGTGCAACCAGTTACGTTCATTAACAAAATTAAATATATATAAAACAATCTAAACATAATCTAGCACAGTACAAATATTGGTATTCATTATATAATACGCTCGTTCAGGTTAATGTTGCATATAATTGCACAATAATAAATAAACATATAAAAACATAAAATACTAATTACAGAATAAAATCATACAGTAGCGACATCGCTATTAGTTTTAAAGGAATGTTATGTCAAAGCGCGTCAGTTTTTCACCTTTATGGGTTGGTGTTCTAGCCTTAGTGGGTTTCTTAGTCTTTATTAATTGGCCCGTTGAAGAACTTGCTCAACGTCAAGGTAACAGAGCGACACCTGTCGTTACGCAAATCGTGAGCATTCAACCTTTTGCGGTGACTTTGCAAGCACTGGGGACGGCAAAGGCGAACGAATCAGTCATGATCACGCCACAAGAATCCGATGTCATTACGTCATTAAACTTTTCTGATGGTCAACAAGTTGAAGCGGGAACTATCTTAGCGCAGCTCAATAGTAATGAGCAAAAAGCACGTCTTAATGAACTCAATATCAATCTTGCAGAGGCGGAACGTCAGCTTAAGCGGATCCAAAATTTAGCGTTATCTAATTCGACCTCGACACAATTATTAGATGAACAACAAGCGCGAGTAAAAGCTTTTATAGCACAACGTGAAGTCGCCCAAGAAAACTTAAATAAAACCTTTATTACTGCACCATTCTCTGGAAGGTTAGGCCTACGTCAAGTCTCGTTGGGCGCGTATGTCAAGCCGGGTGATGTGCTGACAACCTTAGATGATATTGCGACGATTAAAGTTGATTTTGCGATATCTGAGCGTCATTTACCGAGTGTCAATGAAGGGCAAACCGTGTTTGCAGAGTCCATTGCTTATCCGGGGATTCAGTTCGAAGGGACCATTACTAATGTAGACTCACGTATTGATCCCGCGACTCGTTCATTTAGCATTCGCACTGAGATTGATAATACCGCCGAGCAACTTCGTCCAGGCATGCTATTGACCATTACATTACAAAAACGGGTACTTAACACGTTAGTTATAGATGAAAAAGCTTTGGTACCAGATCATAAAGACCAGTTTGTTTTTAGAGTGGTTGATGGTAAGGCTGTCAAAACCAAAGTGATTATCGGTGAGCGTCGACCGGGCATGGTACAAGTTTTAGACGGTGTGGCGATAGACGATGAAATCGTTGTGCAAGGCACTCTGCGGATCCGTGATGGCTCCGAACTGCGTGTTCTTAATTCTACACAAGGATAGTCAGCATGTTGTTATCAGATTTATCGGTAAAACGCCCTGTTTTTGCGAGTGTAGTCAATTTACTCTTAATTGTGTTTGGTGTAGTTGCGATCAGCTTATTGTCCTTACGCGAATATCCAGACATTGATCCGCCCATTGTCTCCGTGAGCACCAGTTACCCTGGCGCGTCCGCAGCGATTATTGAAACTCGGATCACGCAGTTATTAGAAGATCGGATAAGTGGCATTGAAGGGATCAAAAATATCTCTTCTTCTTCGCGTAACGGTCGGTCCAATATTTCAATTGAGTTTACACTAGCACGAGATATCGATGCTGCTTCGAATGACGTACGCGAGCGGATAAGCCGTGCACTAAATAACTTACCCGACCAAGCATTTCCACCCGAAGTCTCAAAATCAGGCTCTGATGAAGATGTCATCGTATGGTACAACTTACGTTCGACTAATTTATCGGTCATGGAGTTAACGGATTATGCGGATCGCTTTATCTCTGACCAATTATCAATTGTTGATGGTGTTGCACGTGTCTTTTTAGGCGGGGGACGCAGTTACGCCATGAAAGTATGGCTTGATAAACAAGCGATGGCAGCTCGTGGGGTAACGGTCGCTGATATTGAACGCGTTATTCGAACTGAAAACGTAGAATTACCTGCTGGTCGTGTTGAATCAATTTCTCGTGATTTTGAAGTACGAGTCGCACGTTCATTTTTGACCCCTGATGATTTTGCTCGATTAACCATTAAATCAAATCTTGATGGCTACCTAGTGCGCTTGTCTGAAGTGGCTAAGGTCGAGTTAGCCGCTGATGATGATGAGACTGATTTTCGTGGTGATGGGGTCAACATGATTGGTTTAGGGATAGTCAAACAATCAAAAGCCAATACACTTGAAGTGGCACGAAATGCTAAGGCTGCGATTGCGCAAATCTCCAAAACGTTACCAGATAACATTTTTATTGTCCCTAGTTATGATTCATCCGTCTTTATCGAAGAATCCATTAGTGAAGTGTACAACACGTTAGGCATAGCAATGCTAATGGTGATTGTTGTGATTTATATTTTCTTAGGTAATATTCGCGCAACAATTATTCCAGCGATTACGGTACCTGTGTCCTTAGTTGCTGCATTTATTGTCATGTATGCGCTCGGCTTTTCGATTAATTTATTGACGTTGTTAGCCTTAGTTCTGGCTATAGGGTTGGTTGTTGATGATGCCATTGTTGTACTTGAAAATATCTATCGCCGCATAGAAATGGGGGAACCGCCTCTGTTAGCTTCATACCGAGGTGCGCGGGAAGTCGGCTTTGCAGTTATTGCTACCACACTAGTGTTAATTTCAGTATTCGTGCCGTTAGTCTTTTTGGAAGGTAATATAGGGCGTTTGTTTACTGAGTTTGCGTTAGCGATTGCTGCTGCGGTGGCTTTTTCGAGTTTCACCGCATTAACCTTATCGCCGATGTTAAGCTCTTATTTATTAGAAAAACGTAGTCGCAGTAGTGGCTTTGGTGCTTGGGTCGAAAGCGCCTTCAAAAATGTTGAATCAGCCTATAACGCACGACTACAAAAAACCATCCATCAACCCATTTTGGTGGTGGTGTTAATTGTAGCAAGTCTAGTGTTGTTATATCAATTAGATGATTTATTACCACGTGAGTTTGTACCCAAAGAAGACCGCGGTAACTTCTATGTATTCATGCAATCTCAAGAGGGCGCAAGTTACGAATCCAATAGTGAGAACTTAGAGAAAATTGAAGCGATTCTATTGCCGTACTTAGAAACAGGTGAAATGAATCGTGTCCTTGTGCGTACCCCTGGCTTCGGAGGTTCGGCTGGTATTGCCATTGTTGGCGCCGCGGATTGGGATAAACGTACACGTTCGACATTTGATTTAATGAATGAAGTGACTGGTAAGTTGCAAGCTATTCCTGACGTACGTGCATTTGCCATTATGCGTTCAGCACTTGGCGG
The DNA here is from genome assembly GCA_029251505.1 of Glaciecola sp. GTDB lineage: Bacteria > Pseudomonadota > Gammaproteobacteria > Enterobacterales > Alteromonadaceae > Opacimonas. The sequence goes on from JAQXDG010000187.1 coordinate 32,788, forward strand.
GGGCGGCTTAGGTCGTCCAGTGCAATTTGTACTGCAAGGTAATACTTACGAAGAACTAGTACTATGGCGTGATACGTTAATTGAAAAAGCGTCCGAAAACCCGAATCTCTTACGTCTTGATTCTGATTATAAAGAAACGACACCGCAGTTAACGATCAATATTGATCGAGAGCGTGCCGCAGATTTAGGCGTGAGCATTTCTGATATTGGTGGTACGTTGGAAACCATGTTGGGTCAACGCCGAGTCTCACGCTATCTCGATCGTGGTCAAGAATATGAAGTCATCTTAAAAGGCGAAAAATCGGATTTTGGTAGTCCAAATAGTATTGATAATATCTTTGTTCGCTCTAATACCACGAGTCAATTGATCCCATTAGATAACCTTGTAAATGTTGCTGAACAAGCGACATCATCCACACTTAACCGTTACAATCGGATGCGTTCCATTACTATCTCGGCAAATTTAGCAGATGGATACACACTGGGTGAAGCCTTAACGTACTTAGAAAATATTGTGGCCACAGAATTGCCCGAAGACGTCTCTATAGATTACAAAGGTGAGTCTTTGCTATATCAAGAATCTGGGAGTTCGTTTTTGTTCATTTTTGTGATGGCATTAGCCGTCACCTATTTGGTATTAGCGGCACAGTTTGAAAGTTGGATACATCCGTTAGTGATTATGTTTACCGTCCCATTAGCATTAGTCGGGGCCTATATTGGTTTATATCTGAATGGCATGACTTTGAATATCTATAGTCAAATTGGATTGGTGATGTTGATTGGTCTCGCGGCGAAAAACGGCATATTGATTGTTGAGTTTACTAATCAGTTACGCGATGCTGGTATGGAGTTCAAGGAGGCACTGTGTACGGCATCAACACAACGTTTACGTCCGATTGTAATGACGGGTTTCACAACGGTGTTCAGCGCGTTACCTTTAGTATTAGCGACGGGACCAGGCTCAGAGAGTCGAGCGGTTATCGGAATGGTTATTTTTGCTGGAGTATTATTTTCAACGTTCTTAACGTTGTTTGTTATTCCAACGATGTATCATATTCTCGCTAAAAACACGTCATCACCGGAGGCATTGAGTCAAAAAGTGGAAGAATACGAGCAAGCCATGCCGTATAAAAAAGGCGAAAATATATAAATCCTAGAACATTCATTACAAAAAAAGCCCTGTATCATTTGATCCAGGGCTTTTTAATATTTACTCAACAATATCAGTCATAATTAAGACATTGTTGCGACAAAATTACTCGTCTAAGAAACTTCTAAGCTGTTCTGAGCGGCTTGGATGACGTAACTTACGCAATGCCTTTGCTTCGATTTGACGAATACGCTCACGGGTAACGTCGAACTGCTTACCGACTTCTTCTAACGTGTGATCGGTATTCATATCGATACCAAAACGCATGCGTAATACTTTCGCTTCACGTTGCGTTAATCCCGCTAGGACATCTTGAGTCGCATCTTTTAAACTTCCGCCGGTGGCAGAGTCTAACGGCTGAATGATCGTCGTATCTTCGATGAAGTCACCTAAGTGAGAATCTTCATCATCACCAATCGGCGTTTCCATTGAAATCGGTTCTTTCGCGATTTTAAGTACCTTACGGATCTTATCTTCAGGCATGATCATGCGTTCTGATAATTCTTCAGGTGTTGGCTCGCGACCCATTTCTTGTAACATTTGACGTGAGATACGGTTAAGCTTGTTAATGGTTTCAATCATATGCACCGGAATACGGATAGTACGGGCTTGGTCAGCGATAGAACGGGTGATAGCTTGGCGGATCCACCACGTAGCATAAGTTGAGAACTTATAACCACGACGATAATCAAATTTATCAACGGCTTTCATCAGACCGATGTTACCCTCTTGGATCAAATCCAAGAACTGTAGACCACGGTTAGTGTATTTTTTCGCGATTGAAATGACCAAACGTAAATTTGCTTCAACCATTTCTTTTTTAGCGCGACGCGCTTTAGCTTCACCAATTGACATGCGTCGGTTGATATCTTTGATATCAGCTATGCATAGACCGGTTTCTGCTTCAACCGCATTCATTTTACTGACGCTGCGCTCAATATCTTCTTGGAACGTTTCTAATACCAACACGTATGGCTTGTTGGATTTTAATATTTTAAAATACCAATCCGTTGAGGTTTCATTGCCCGCAAATGCTTTTATAAAATCTTTCTTAGGCATTTTTGCTTGGGCTACACAGTGTTTCATAATGAGACGTTCTTGAATGCGAACGCGATCCATCATGCCACGCATGTTTTTAACCATACGATCAAATTGTTTGGGGATTAAGCGGAATTCTTTGAATACTTCTGATAACGCAGCAATTTGACGTTTAGCCGTTGCATTTGAACGACCTTTCGCTTCGATTGCATCACGTGTTTTAGCGTACTGCTTACGCAACGCATCAAATTTTTCTCGTGCTAGTTCAGGATCAGGGCCTGTGTCTTCTTCCTCTTCGTCACCTTCAGAATCATCATCTTCTTCTTCAAGTTCTTCTTTGGATAAATCAGAGCCGATATGTGTTGCTGTTGGCGCAATGTTATCTTCTTCGTTTGGATCAACGAAGCCGATAATAATATCGCTTAAACGAATTTCCTCTGCTTCATACAAATCCCATTGATCAAGTAAATACGTGATCGCTTCAGGGTACTCTGCGACAGCGCATTGTACTTGGTTGATTCCATCTTCGATGCGCTTGGCTATTTCAATTTCGCCTTCGCGAGTCAATAGTTCAACCGTACCCATTTCACGCATGTACATGCGCACAGGGTCAGTCGTTCTACCAATTTCGCTTTCGACGGTTGCAAGGGCTTGTGCCGCAGCTTCAGCAACTTCTTCGTCTGTTGTTGTTTCAGCCATTAACAGCTCATCAGCGTCAGGAGCAGATTCAAATACTTGAATTCCCATGTCGTTGATCATGCTGATAATATCTTCAATTTGGTCTGAATCAACTATGTCTTGTGGCAGGTGATCGTTGACTTCGGCGAAGGTTAAGTAACCTTGTTCTTTACCTTTGGCAATCAGGAGCTTAATCTGAGACTGCTTACTTTGCATAAATATTTACACTTCTCATGCGAACCAATGTAAAACAACTTATCCTAGCGTCCTGTGCCACGGATCATTGACTCGTTGATTTTGGAAACGTAACTCTTCACTGAGACGTTTACGAATAGATAATTATAGCAGAAAATGTAATAAAGTTACTAGATACAAATTCTACTATAGTGATATTTCTAGCTTTATAACGTTTAAATATCGACCTTTTTTTCAAAATGTCAAATTTGTAACGAAAACTAATTTTTGGTTAGTAATTTTTTTAGTGTGTGTTTCTCTTCATCGCTTAAACCAACATTTCTTGATTTGGCGATTAAGGCTTCGGTTTGACCAGCCAAAAATTGGTCAACTAAACGTTTAAAGGTGCTGACATATACTGTATTAATATCATCATCAGTAATCAGCCATTCTTGAGCTAATAATGTTTGGAGGTGTTTTGCAAAAGCGTGCTCGCGAAAATTTTCAAAGACACTCGCGGTATTGACTTTTTTCTGTCGGGTACAAAATTGGTGTAGCTCGATTAAAAAATCCAAGCCAGGTAAACCGGCATCGGCTAACGCTAATGGCTTAACTTTAGGAATAGTATGGGCTAAGTTTGGATGTTCTACCAGTAATCGAATCAACATTCTTACTGGAGTTTGTGATAGCTTTTGTGGTGAACCGCTGCCCGGATTAGCCATCTTACGAGGGCCTTTGTTGGCTTTGTTTATATCACGTTCCAGTTGAAAACGGTCATATTCGCCCAACAGCTTGCTTAATTCGCCCTGTAGGATTTCTTGTTGGATAGTCCCAGCAACTAATGCAATTAACGGCTCTGCCTCAGCGCGCAATGCTGCTTTACCTTCTATTGATGCGACATTATGACGTTGTAATAGGTTTTCAAATAAAAATTTAGACAAAGGCATCGCTTTGACGAATTGCTCTTCTAGAGCTTCTTTGCCAATTTGACGTACCATCGTATCGGGATCTTCACCATCGGGTAAAAACAAAAACTTCATGGCTTTGCCATCTTTTAAAAATGGTAGGGCATTTTCCATTGTGCGCCATGCTGCACTCCGTCCGGCTTTATCGCCATCGTAACAACACACGATTTCATCCGAATTGCGGAGCATTAATTGCACATGTTCGGGTGTGGTTGCGGTCCCGAGAGACGCAACGGCATAGTTGATGTCAAATTGACTGAGCGCAACCACATCCATATACCCTTCTACAACCACAATACGGTCGATATGACGCTGCATATTCCGAGCGCGGTGCAGGCCATAGAGCTCGCTGCCTTTAAAAAATATGCGTGTTTCAGGGGAGTTGAGATATTTGGGGCCTTGATCGGCATCGATGACCCGTCCACCAAATCCAATCACTCGACCGCGCTTATCTCGGATCGGAAACATTAAGCGATCACGGAAAAAATCATAACGCTTACCGTTATCATTTTGGGTCATGATTTTTAAATCAATACATTGCTGAATGCGCTCAGGCGAGGTGCCTAATGTATCGGCTAGCGCTTGCCACTCGGGTGGTGCATAGCCGATTTCCCATGACTTAACAATTGCGCCGCTAAGCCCACGATCTTTAAGATAGGTAATGACTTTTTCTGAATTAGGGTGACGTTTGAGTTGCTGTTGAAAAAACTGTGCGGCTTTTTCCATTAACTCAAAATCATTTTCTAATTGTTGTTTCTTTTGCTGTGAAGCTACTTTATTAAATGGCTGACTGCTTTGCTCTCGTGGTACTTCTATTGAATGGTGTCCAGCAAGCTCTTCGATTGCCTCGACAAATTCAAGACGATCAAATTCCATAATAAATGACAATGCATTACCGTGTTCTCCGCAGCCAAAACAATGATAAAACTGTTTTTCGGCAGATACGGTGAATGAAGGGGATTTTTCATTATGAAAAGGACAGCAGGCTTGATAATTTTTACCTGCTTTTTTTAATTTGACGCGACTATCCACGATATCTACGATATCGGTACGTGCAATTAAATCATCAATAAAATCTCGAGGGATCCGGCCAGCCATAATGGCGCGGTTAACCTAATTTAGCTTTGATCAATCCGCTGACTTTACCCATATCTGCTCTTCCTTGCAGCTGCGGTTTTAAAACGCCCATGACTTTACCCATATCTTGCATACCGGCAGCACCCGTAGCTGTCATTGCTTCATTGATCAAAGTATTGATTTCATCAGATGTTAACGGTTGGGGTAAAAAGCTTTCTAAGACCACGATTTCAGAATATTCAATATCTGCAAGATCTATACGTTCGGCTGCAGAAAACTGTTGCGCCGCATCTTTACGTTGCTTGACCATTTTAGTGATAATGGCTAATACGTCACCATCGGTTAATTCAATGCGTTCGTCAATTTCACGTTGTTTAACTGCAGCAAGTGTCATGCGAATCGTACCCAAGCGTAGTTTATCTTTGGCGCGCATGGCATCTTTTTGTGCTTCTCTAAGTGTTTCTAATAGAGTCATGTCTGATCCTTTTGGAATAATGTTGACGAGTAATGTAAACAGTGTAACAAGTTGCTATAAATGCGACAACACAAACTAAAAAGGCAACCTGTTGGCTGCCTTGATATGCTTTATTCCTGCGAAAGGAATATTTACTAAAACTGCTTAGTAAAGTCTAACGCGACGTGCGTTTTCGCGAGAAAGCTTTTTAAGATGGCGCTTTTTAGCAGCCGCTTTCTTACGCTTACGTTCCCAAGTTGGCTTTTCAAAGAATTCGCGCTTACGAACTTCTGATAAAACACCTGCTTTTTCACATGAACGTTTGAAGCGACGAAGTGCTACGTCAAACGGTTCGTTCTCTCTAACTTTAACGATAGGCATTAAATATAAACCTCAATAAAAAATAATCTTCAGAGCGAGTTTTAAGTTCGTGGTGATGACAATATTGATACAAGATATTGCGTTTTTACACACCACCAGAAAAGTCACACTGGCTAAAAATGGTGCGCAATAGTAAACATTATCGCTAGGCTTGTAAAGGGTAAATTAGAAAATCACGCTATTTTTTTGGTAGTACTGGTCTTAATCACTGCAAATGCGTAAAATCATAGACTAATTAGTTATTAATAGAATCATACCACACTATGCGCATTTTAGGTTTTGAAACATCTTGTGATGAAACAGGTATCGCGGTTTATGACGATGAACTAGGTTTATTATCGCATCAATTATATTCGCAAGTTAAAATTCACGCCGATTATGGTGGTGTGGTACCTGAGCTAGCTTCGCGTGACCATGTCCGCAAAATTATCCCTTTGATACAAGCTGCCCTCAAGGACGCCAATACCTGCGCCGATGATCTTGATGGCATTGCCTATACGAAAGGGCCGGGTTTAATCGGTGCGTTATTAGTGGGTTCGTCTGTTGCACGCAGTTTGGCGTTTGCATGGGATAAACCGTTAGTAGGTGTACATCATATGGAAGGGCATTTATTAGCGCCCATGCTCGAAGACAATAACATTCCTGAGTTTCCGTTTATTGCTTTATTAGTATCTGGTGGTCATAGCTTAATTGTGGACGTTAAAGGTATCGGTGAATACGCGGTCCTGGGTGAATCAATTGACGATGCTGCCGGTGAAGCCTTTGACAAAACCGCTAAGTTATTAGGATTAGATTATCCAGGCGGCCCATTATTAGCTAAATTAGCGACGAAAGGCGAAGCAGGGCATTATCAATTCCCTAGGCCAATGACCAATAAACCTGGATTAGATCTGTCATTTAGTGGGCTCAAAACCTTTGCTGCAAATACCATTCGTGCAGCTGCAACAGATGAACAAACCCACGCAAACATTGCCTATGCGTTCCAAGAAGCGGTAGTCGATACCTTACTGATTAAATCTAAGCGGGCATTAAAGCAAACGGGCTATTCCCGTGTTGTCATTGCTGGCGGAGTGAGTGCGAACCAGCACCTACGGCAGGTATTTGAGCAGCGTATTGGGCCCAATGGTAAAAATGTGTTTTACCCGTCATTAGCGTTTTGTACCGATAATGGTGCGATGATTGCCTATGCAGGAATGCAGCGTTTGAAAGCTAAACAATTTGATGGGTTTGATGAACAAGTTAAGCCCCGCTGGCCGTTAGATTCGTTGCCGCCCTTGTAGATAGTGGATTAAACTTTAGGTTCGCTGCCTTGGAGTAACCGGGCGATATTGGCATGGTGGCGCCAAACTATGAGCGCTGCCAACATACTCACCGCTAATGTATATTCGGGTTTAAACCAATAGCAAGTTATCGGAGCAAAGCATACCGTTACCAATGCCGCTAAGGATGAAAAACGGAACAATCGATAAGTGATGAGCCATACAGCTAGTAGCGATAAACTAACCGGCAAACCGAGTGGAAATAGACAACCAAATGCCGTAGCGACGCCTTTTCCTCCGGAGAAACCATAAAAAATGGGATACATATGCCCCAGGCATACCGCAATGCCTATGATCCCTAACCAGAATGGCTCGATGCCCAAACGGTAAGCACCATACACCATCACGGTTCCTTTGAGTAAATCAAACATAAATACGATGATGGCAGGGATGCGTCCGCCTAAGCGAAACATGTTGGTTGCTCCGGGGTTATTAGAGCCAGATGAGCGAGGATCGGGCAATCCAAACAGCCGTGCGACTATGATAGCACTAGCACAGGACCCAATTAAATAAGCGCTCAAAATCATTAGAATGATTATTAGTTCCATATGATTTCCATATACTTATCCCCATAATTCACGCTACAATATGTTCAATTTACTAAATTGCATCGTTTTTTACTAGCGTTTTGCTAGTGATTTACTCGTTAAAAACGCATTACCAGAGATTAGCCCACATATGACGTCACCTATTGCTCATTCTGACCGAGTTTTGATCCGCAATTTGCAATTAGATGTGTTGATTGGTGTGTATGATTTTGAACGTTTAGCGCCTCAGCGCGTGATTTTTGAAGTGGATTTACATACGGATTGTCGCCCTGCTGGCTTAAGTGACAACGTCGTTGATGCGGTTAACTATGCACAAGTGACTGACGTGATCACTAAGATCAGTGTGGCCAGCGAATATCAGTTACTAGAAGCCTTAGCTGAGGATGTTGCGACCCAAGTGTTAGCACAATTTAGTACGGTGTCTTGCATTGATATAACCATTCATAAACCCGATATTATGCCTAATGATGTCAAGGTGGCGATTGCGATTTCTCGTACTCGTACTGCGCAATCTTAGGCTCTGATATGTCCGCGATTCAGCCTACACCGTCTCACCATATCCTGATTAGTCTGGGATCAAATGTAGATCGCCAGCGATATACTCAAGCGGGCATTACTGCATTATCGACGCATTTGAGTGATATTAAATTGTCGAGTACCTATGAGAGTGAAGCGGTTGGGTTTGCTGGCGCACCTTTTTACAATCTGGTGATGAGTGCCTATACCACTATGGATATTGCGGAAGTGGGTCGTTTATTTAAAGAAATTGAACATCAAAATGGGCGACTCAAGACCGATAAGAAGTTTGCCCCACGCACCTTAGATATTGATTTGTTAACTTATGATGATGTAATTTGTGTGGAGCCGGTAGTATTGCCGCGTCCAGAAATTGAATATCATGCCTTTGTCCTTGAGCCTCTGGCTGAGTTGGTACCAACGATAGTGCATCCCAATACTAACAAAAACTACGCGCAATTATGGGCAGAGTTTGATCAACCAGAACAAAAATTATGGATAGTCGATTTAACATGGAGAGTAAAATAGTATGACGTTTTTTGAAATAGTGATATTGGCAATAATCCAAGGGATCACCGAGTTTTTACCGATATCATCTTCTGCACATTTAATTTTACCTGAAGCACTGCTGGGCTGGAATAGTCAAGGCTTAGCCTTCGATGTCGCCGTGCATGTTGGGAGTTTATTGGCGGTCATTATTTATTTTCGCAATGATATTATTGCGATGACGGTGGATTGGTTTCAATTTGGTTTTACTAAAAATCAAACTTCAAATAGTCAATTAGCTTGGTTTGTCATATTAGCAACTTTGCCAGCGATTATGATTGGCTTTGCCTTCAAATCATTTATTGAAGTGTATGCACGATCAGGTACCGTCATTGCTTTTACCACCATTATTTTTGGTTTATTACTCTGGTATGCCGATGTCAAAGCAACCTCAGCACGCGTGATCCAGCAAATGACGTGGCGTCATAGTTTGTTGATTGGTCTGTCACAAGCCATCGCATTAATTCCAGGTACATCGCGATCCGGTATCACCATGACAACGGGTTTGTTACTTGGGTATGATCGAGAAAGCAGTGCGCGTTTTTCGTTTTTATTATCAATCCCAGTTATTTTAGGGGCTGGGTTGTTAGCGACGTTAGATTTAGTGTCAGAACCTGCAGCAGTAGATTGGAGTGCATTAGCATATGGCGCACTGTTTTCGTTTGTGTCGGCGTATATTTGTATTTCATTGTTTTTGACTTGGATTAACAAAATCGGCATGTTGCCATTTGTGGTCTATCGGTTATTGTTGGGTGCGCTACTAATTTACTTTATCTACGCTTAATGGAGAAAACAGATGAGTGACACGATTTTTACCAAAATTATGGATAAATCTATCCCTGCTGATATTTTATATGAAGATGATGAGGTCTTGGCATTTAAGGATATTAATCCCCAAGCGCCGTTGCATTTTTTGGTGATCCCAAAAAAACCAATCGCAACCATTAATGACATTACTTCTGAGGATTATGCTGTTGTCGGCAAGTTATCTGGCGTCGCAGCGCAACTCGTTGGCGAACATGGGATGGCGGAGCAGGGCTTTCGAACGGTGATGAATTGTAATGAATATGGTGGGCAAACGGTATATCACATTCATCTGCATGTGCTAGCTGGTAAACCTTTAGGCTGGCCGCCGTATCAAGATAAGCTAAAGCAATCGATATAGTTTGATTGCGTTAGCTTAAATATAGCGCTTGAAACATATTAACACTAAGTAGAAAACATCACCGAAAAGACGCAGAAGGTTATTCTGCGTTGAGCTCTAATACTTCAGTTAAGTAATCGGCAAAAGCGACCAATTCCGCAGACATCAAGACAAAATCAGCGTCTAAGCGCGCTGCTTTTTCATCTTTAGGGATATCTTGGTTTTCTTCTTTTAACGAATCTGAGTATTTAATACGCTTGATGGAGCCATCACTTTCTAGCATACAGGTTAACTGATCGCTAAAATCGACGCCTAATTTTTCTACCCACTTACCTGCATCGATATGACGTAATACTTCTTCAGCCTGTAGATCTTGATTTTTGCAGCGAGCAACGGCGGCTTCGTCATCATTGGCTTTGAGTTCAATATCGGTTAATAACTGAATGTGCTCCGGAGGATTAGCCGTAACCCAATTAGTTAAATAACGTTGAATACCAGAGCGACATAACGGCACGACCGGTAACGAACCCAGTGCTTTGCGTAACATAGCCAAAAATGTTTCAGCTTTACCATCGGCAGAGGCATCAACAATAACCAATTTGTGCTCTGGACAAATAAACCCATTTGAAAATGAGTTTTTGGTAAATGCTTGCGGTAACAAACGTGCCACTATCTCTTGTTTTAAATCTTGTTGTGCTTTTTTACCAACAGGGCTGCCGGTTTCTTGTTCAATTTGTGCGACTTTTTCAGCTAATTCAGCATTAATAACCGCAGCGGGTAAAATACGCTCTTGTTTCTTAAGGCTAAACAAATAACGACCATTTGCATGGTGAAATAATAGCTCAGAGCCCGCCAAAGGAGGAGTAAATCCCATTGTTGCCAGTTCTTGAGAGCCACACGGGCGAAATATGACACTGGATAGACAATCTTGTAAATTGTCTTCGTTAAACGTTAACGGTTGGGTTAATTGGTATAACTTTGCATTTTTAAACCACATGGTGAACATGACTCCAGTCAGGAAATGGAAAAAGGGCGCGCAGAGTAACAATATTTGATAGGGTTGACAATTATGAAAAAAAGCAATAATACGAATAAATATGACAACGTTAATAAAAATGTCATATAAACAGTGAATAATCGAGTGCCATAAGTAAGTCATAATTTTTATTTAGGAAAAAATTATATGTCTCGTACTATTATGTTAGTTGAAGATGAAGCGCCAATTAGGGAAATGTTAAAGATTGTTTTAGAGCAAGCGGGCTTTTCGGTCAACGAAGCGGAAGATTTTGATATTGCACTAGAGAAGATGGTCGAACCGTATCCTGATTTGGTCTTATTAGATTGGATGCTACCTGGTGGCAGTGGTGTGCAACTTGCGCGTAAACTAAAAGAACATGAATTTACTCGTGACATTCCCATTATTATGCTTACCGCGCGTGGCGAAGAAGAAGATAAAGTCAGAGGCCTAGAAGCCGGAGCTGATGATTATATTACCAAGCCATTTTCGCCAAAAGAACTAGTGGCACGCATCAAAGCGGTCATGCGCCGAGTGACGCCAACGGCGAGTGATGAACTCATAAACTTTTCCGGCTTGGTCTTAGATCCTGTCGCGCATCGTGTTTCGGCAAATGACGACCGAGTAGACATGGGACCGACAGAGTTTAAGTTGCTGCATTTTTTCATGACTCATGCGGAACGAGTCTATTCGCGTGAACAGCTATTGGATAATGTTTGGGGTACCAATGTCTACGTCGAAGATCGGACTGTGGATGTGCATATTCGACGTTTACGCAAAGCGATTTCAGTGCATGGACATGATTCAATGATTCAAACGGTTCGCGGTGCTGGCTATCGTTTCTCAATTAAATAACATAGGTTTACCCACGTAATGTATTATCCGTTTTCATGGTCTAAAAACATTGTTCAACTCACGATATTTGTCCTGTTGGTCATTGTCTTGGGTGGTATGTTTGATGATCTTGTATTAGCTGTAGCGCTAGCAACCATTGCTATTTTAGGGTTTAATTTTTATCAATTATATAAACTCAATCAATGGGTATGGCACAGCAAAAAACTCTCCCCGCCTAAAGTCTACGGAGCATGGGAATACATATACGAAGGTATCTATCAGCTACAACGCCGTCAACGGGGTAAACGTAAAGAGCTCAGCGAATTGGTGAAACGGTTTCGTAAAGGTGCAGAGGCGTTACCCGATGCGGTGATTATTTTGGATAATGATGCGACGATTATCTGGTGTAACCGTTTAGCACGTCTGGAGTTAGGGATAAAATGGCCTGATGATTTAGGCATGCGTATTGATAATTTACTGCGCCATCCTGAGTTTGTAGAATATTTCCAAACCGCGGATTATACTTATCCGATAGAAGTGCCTTCCCCTGCTAATCCAAGAAAAACTAATGAATATCGGATCATGCCCTATGGCGATGATAACCTGTTGTTGATCTCGCGAGATGTGACTCGTGTGTCTCAATTAGAGGATATGCGTCGTGATTTTGTGGCGAATGTGTCGCATGAAATGCGCACGCCATTAACCGTTATTAATGGCTATTTAGAGATGTTACCCATGACCTCTTTGGATGATGATCCGTTAGCGCACAAAGCCATCTATGAGATGAGTACCCAGACTAAGCGCATGCAAAATCTAATTGAAGATTTGTTAGTGTTGTCACGCATTGAATCAAGCTCTGAGCGAATTTATGAGCATATCGTCAACATGCCAAGTATGTTTGCGCAAATAGCGATGGAAGCCAGACAATTAAATACGGATAAACAGCATCAGATTGAGTTTCATATCGACCCTGAATTACACGTTTATGGTGTTGAGGGGGAGTTGCGTTCAGCGTGTTCTAATCTTATTTTTAATGCGGTGCACTATACACCTGATGGCGGTAAAATAGATGTGTATTGGTCTAAAAATGGCCATGATGCCGTGTTTAAAGTCGTAGATAATGGTGATGGTATTGATGATAAGCATCTGTTGCGTTTAACGGAACGTTTTTATCGCGTGGACAAGGCGCGTTCTCGCAAAACGGGTGGCTCCGGCTTAGGCTTATCTATCGTTAAACATGTATTAAATCACCATAACTCATTATTAGAAATACGAAGTATTGTTGGACAAGGCAGTGAGTTTTCGTTTAGGTTAGGCTATGAATTAATTCCTACAGAGACGTCTAAAACGGACTATGCTAAGTAAACGATTACCTCATTTTTTGAACGTTGTGCTCATCGTAATTGCTAGTACAGCATTACCTTCTTGGTCCGAGGAATTTCCAAAAGAAGCGCCTCAAAAAAACGCACCTAAGACAGATCTGCTTGAACCTATAGTCCTGCCAGCAAAGGGTATTGTTGGTAATATGACTTCCATTGGCTCCGATACATTATCCAGTTTAATGACTGTATGGTCAGCCGAATTTAATCGTATTTACCCTCAAGCCAAAATCCAAATTCAAACAACTGGCTCATCTGCTGCTCCCATTGCCATCACTGCCGGCACAGCTTCAGTAGGACCCATGTCACGCCCATTAAAGCCCTCAGAGCGACAATCCTTTATTAATAAATATGGTTATGAGCCATTGATGATTACCGTGGCGATTGATGCGATTGGCGTATTTGTAAAGGACACGAATCCATTGACGTCGATAACCCTACCGCAATTAGATGGCTTGTATAGTGCGACTCGCTATTGTGCGCCACGTCGGGCTATCGATAATTGGGCGGAGTTATTAACTCATGAAGAATATCGCCAAGCTGAATTTTCCAATATGCCGACATTTCCGGTGAGGCTATATGGTCGAAATTCGGCATCAGGTACGTATATTTTCTTCAAACAACATGCATTATGTAATGGCGACTACCAAGCGCAAGTGCAGCAATTACCCAGTTCGTCATCGATCATCCAAACTGTTGCCAATGGTCGCGGTGCGATGGGTTATGCCTCAGTCGGCTATCAGTCCTCGGGTGTAAAAACCTTAGCAATAGCGAGCTCTGCTGCAGAGCCTGCCTATCAGGTTAATGCGTACAATGTGCAGACGGGACTTTATCCTTTAGCACGTAGTTTATTTTTAATGATTAACCAACAGCCAGGAAAACCGTTTTCTCCGGTGTTAGCTGAATTTCTTAAATTTGTTTTATCTGATGACGGCCAATTCATTGTTGTTCAAGAAGGATATTTTCCAATTGCAGAATCTCAGCAACAATCTCAATTAAAAACCTTGTTTAACGCAGCGCACCCCACTCAATAAAAAGTCATCCCTATCTCCGTACTATGAATGTTTTATGACAATTTCTATATGTAACATTTTTGTCATTATTAGTGAGTAATCTTTGCTTAACTTTTATATCAAAACTTAAATTTCATAGGAAATACACATGCGTTTAAATGATTTATTTAAAGTCACAGCGATTGCTGGTGCGCTTACTCTTGCTGCTTGTGGCGGTGATATCAATATTACTCCAACAGTGAATGACAACAGCGTTGATAATAGCCAGTCTAACTCAAATAATGTCACTGAAACTGCTGCTCCAGTCGTTGCAGACGTTGCCTGTGCATCTTATACCGATGCACGCGGACTAAACGAAGGAACGAAAACGGGTGAAGATTGCGTATACAGTACCTCGTTTGCTAGTGCGACAGTTGAAATCGAATCAAACATTACTTTACGTGCGTTACCTAATGACGGCATCCATGTATTTGAAGGTGCATTACAAATTGGTAAGGATGTTACCACTGATGGCACGGCTGTCGTTGTTCCAACAACCAATCCGACACTCACCGTCGAACCAGGTACAACGGTGACCTTTACTTCGGGTGAGGCAATTGTGCGTATCGCTCGTGGTGCTAAAATCCAAGCGGTTGGTACTGCTGCTGCACCGATTACCTTTACGTCAGCCAAAGCATATGACCGTTATGACTTAGCTAACGAAGGGGCTAAATATGCTGATTGGGGTGGCATTATTATCAACGGCCAAGCCATAACTGACCAGTGTGATGACGCTGCTCGTGCCGCCAATACTTGTAATATTCAATCTGAAGGTATCGCGTCTAACTTCGGCGGTAGCGATAACACTGACAGTTCTGGTGCAATCAAATTCACTAAAATTTGGTACGCAGGTTCTGGTCCTAGAACCGGTGGCTCAGGTGATGATCTTAACTCGCTGACATTAAATGCAGTCGGTAACGGTACGGCGATTGACTACATCCACATTCACCAAGGTTATGATGATGGTATCGAAATCTTCGGTGGCGACGTTTGGTTCTCTCACGTTGTTGTGACTGACACACAAGATGATTCATTTGATTTTGATGCCGGTTGGCAAGGTGGTGCACAATTCTTATTCGTACAACATGGTACTGCCGATGGCGCAAACATGGGGAACGGTGGTTTTGAGCAAGATGGTAAAAAATCAGGTGGTTCAGCTGTCACCGCAGCAGATATTGCTAACGTAACAATCAAAGCGACAGGTCTTCCTTCTGTTCGTGATGAAGATGATTCGGTTCCAATGAAGTTTGATGATGAATACACGGCTGAGTTTTATAACGTTGTTATTACTAAAGCTGCCGCGGACAATGCATGCTTAAACTTCTCTTCTGATGGTCAGAAAAAAGCAGATTTGATCGCCTTAAACAACTCCGTTATTGCCTGTGACACATTGTCTAATCCAGTGACATTTGGTGATACCGCCCCTGCTGCACTGCAAGGCACTGCAGTCGCGGATTGGTTGGCAGCAACATCTGAAGTCGTCGCTGATGAAACGGTTGGACTGCTAGCGGCTAACGGTATCAATACAGATATGACGAATATCACAGTGACGCCTGAGACTGATTTAGCCAGTAAAGATGGACGTTTCGTTGACGCTGACTACATCGGTGCGGTAGCCGCGGATGATACCTCTTCTGCATGGTATAACTGGGTTGTCGCAGCTGTTGCAGCGGCCAACGCAGACTAATTAAGCCTCTTCGCTTAATTAAGTCATTAAATTGGGCGCAGTCTAATTCAAATATTAGTCGCGCCCTTTTTGTTAATTCTTAGGAAAGATTATGAAAACACACCACAATCTCCACAAATTATCCCTAGCAGTATGTGTTGCGATCCTAGGTACCTCCTCGTTGGCTATGGCTCAACAAGATGAAGATGCAGTGATTGAAGAAGTGGTTGCCACCGGTTCACGTCTTCAAGGTAGTGCGACAGCGGTGATTGAAGAACGTAAAAATCAAGCATTTGTTGCTGATATATTAGGTGCTGAACAGATTTCACGAACCGGTGATAGTGATGCGGCCTCTGCACTTCGCCGTGTAACAGGATTGACCTTAGTTGATGGTAAGTTTATTTATGTCCGTGGTTTAGGGCAGCGCTATTCATCAGCTCGGTTAAATGGTGCAAATGTACCTAGCCCTGATTTAAGTCGAAACGTCGTACCATTAGATATTTTCCCTGCATCCATCATCGAAAGTATGGCGGTACAAAAAGCTTACTCACCGAATATGCCGGCCGCATTTGGTGGCGGAAATATCGATATTCGTACTACTTCAGTTCCTAATGGCTTTACTTCAGGTTTAGAAGTGTCTGGTGGGATCAATACCGCTACTTCGGATGTGTTTGATTACAATCGTGATGAATCGGCATTATCAACCACCATGCAAGATGCAATTGGCAACTATAGAGGGATTTTCTCATTAGCCAATATTGCACGTTTGAATGGATTCTCCGGTGAGACCGCTGGCACAGACGCCATTTCCCTTAATAATGGATTATTAGCTTCATTGCCGCGTGATTATGCCATTACTGAAAAATCAGCTAAGCCGAATTATGGCGTTAAATTTCATATTGGTAATGCGTTTGATGAAGATGTGTTTGGGGGTAAATTTGGCGTATTATTGTCAGTCAATTATGACAACAAATCTAGCTCAACGGATAAATCCACCGCGGTAATCGCACAAGATCCACAAGCTAACTGTGTCACGGATATTATGGCGGCAGAAGATGTGGCCTTATCGTGTTACAACACGTTCAAGGATGTGACAACCACAACGTTAAATGAGCGCTTAAATAGCTATGTCAATGTCGGCTATAAATTAGATGCGCATTCGCTGTCTTATACCAATATTCAATTAGCAGATAATGAAGATACGATTGATGTGTCAGTGCAACAATCACCAGCAGGCTCAAGTATTTTCTCTATCTTAGGCAATGGACTCGCTAATCGTTTTCACGAGTTCAGATATGAGAAACGTGAGCTGAGTATTAATCAATTTATAGGTCAACATACGTTCAAAGAACTGGATAACTTGGGGCTAGATTGGCAATACACTCGTTCACAAGCGAAGACGGATATTCCTGGTTCGGCCAAGTTTGGTTTCTTAGATCGCTACACGAATGCAACCCGAACCGAATCTAATATTACGGGTGATGATAACCGCGTGATATATGAGTTTACTAATATGGATGATCGTCTCGACTCATATGGCGGAAATGTGTCTTATATGATGTTTATTGCTGATTCTGAAATTGAATTTAAAGCGGGTTATGATTTTACCGACCGAGCTCGGTATTACACCACTTCAGGTTTTAGTGTCTCGAATGACTCAGGCAGTGCCATTACCATCAATGATTCTGGTAGTCACTTTTTAGCTGATTCGGGTTATCTGATGGGAGATTTTATTACTAACAACGATGTGTTAGTTGATTTTAATGAACCACTTGCACCCAATGCAGATGATTATTTGGCGGCTCAGCAAATTGATGCTGGCTACGGTATGGTCGATGTCATTATTGGTGGCGAGTACCGCATTTCAGGTGGGTTGCGTTGGGAAAATTTCCAACAGGTCGCAATAGGCACATCCAGTATTATTTTTACACAAGATGATTTGAATGTATTTTATGACCCTGCCAAGGTGCAAGAGTCGACCATCAATGAAGATGATGTTTATGGCTCACTGGCTTTTACCTATATTGGTGGCTCTGAATATCAAGTTCGAGCTAGTTATGGTGAGACGATTGTGCGTCCTGATTTACGTGAGGTTGTGCCGGTATTTTACTTTGATCCACTGACTGATATTCGTACTAACGGTAATTCAAACTTAACTTCTAGTAATATCAAAAACTACGATCTGCGTTATGAGTATTATGGTGATGTGGGTAATAATGTATCGGTCGGGTTATTTTATAAAGATATCAAAGCACCGATTGAAACCGTGTTACAAGCGGGTGATGAAGATTACGCAGCTTACTTTATCAACTCTGATGATGCGACCTTGATTGGTGTTGAGACTGAGTGGTTATATGGGCTAGATGATGTGGTCAAAGGGGTATTTACCTCTGGTAATATCACTCTCAGCGAATCAGAAGTCAGTATAGATCCTGCTCGTGCGGGTAACTTAACCAACACAACGCGTCCACTTACGGGACACTCTAAGTATGTGGTTAACTTGCAGTTGAATTATGATTCAGATAATGGCGAACACAGTGCGTCATTGGTGTATAACGTGTTTGGAGAGCGAATTACTGCTGCAGGGATTGAAGGTCGTGGTGATGCGCTTGAACAACCGTTCCATTCTTTGGATGTTGTGTATAGCTACTATCCTGATTTTAATTCTCAAATCAAAGTGAAAGTGCAAAACTTATTGGGACAAGATCAAGAAGTGACACAATCGGATATCGCAGTGCGAACTCGCGAAGTCGGAACGGGTATTAGTGTGGCTTACAAGTACGAATTCTAACAGTCCTTAACCCTAACGATTGATATTAAAAAGAGGCTTCGGCCTCTTTTTTTGTGAATTCTACGCTATATGACACTTTTGTGAAGTCTGCGCTTTGTCACCGATTGGTAATATAACTGTCATATACATTCTTTATTATTTGCTCAGTAAAAAAAGCTGCCTATAAAGGCAAATTTCACAATAATAGGTCTTCATATATGAAACGCGTAAGCTCTCTCATACTGATCTTATTGAGCGCACTGGTGGTCACTACCAATAGTTACGCTCAAGAAGATAACACGGTAAAACAAGTGGTCGATAATGCTGCTTTGATAAATCAATCTGCAGCTAATTCACAACTCAAAATTAATCAAATTGCGGATCAAATTGATAGCAAATTACAACAATTCAAAGCCTTAAATAAAGAAATTGAAGGCTTGAATGTCTATAACGCGCAATTGCAAAAACAAATTAATTTCCAGAATCAAGAAATGGCAGATTTAAATGCCGCGATTGATGAAGTGAGTGTCATTGAACGTCAAATTACGCCGCTAATGATGAATATGATTGATGGATTAGCGCAGTTTGTCACCTTAGATGTGCCTTTCCTTCCCGAAGAACGCAACCAACGAGTGACGGATCTACGCGCCATGATGGATCGCGCTGATGTCGCTCCTTCTGAAAAGTTTCGCCGAGTAATGGAAGCCTTCCAAGTAGAAATGGATTACGGACGTACCTTAGAAGCCTACCAAGGATTACATATGATTGATGGTCAAGAACGTGATGTGGATTTTTTACGTTTAGGTCGGACTGCGTTGATTTTTCAAACGCGTGACGCGGCTCGTCAAGGCGTGTGGAATAAACAAACTCGTCAATGGGAAGCATTGGATTCAAGCTACCGCACCCAGATTACCAAAGGGTTACGAATGGCTAAAAAGCAACTTGCGCCAGACTTATTAATGCTACCTGTAGCGATTACCGACTAAGAGCATGACAATGAAAAAATTATTTACTCCTATCATTGCCCTCATATGTGCCACTCTGTTTAGTGTTGGTGTACATGCAGCAAACGAGCGCGCGTTAGATTTAGATGCGCTATTAAAGCAACTTGAACAAGGTCAGTTTGCGCAAAAGCAAGAAAATGCGCAACGCGAAAAAGAGTTTGTCGCACAACGAACACAACAAGATAACGTATTACGAGATACCACGACACAACGTGATAATGCATTAGATTTGTCAGAAAAATTAGAAACACAATTTGAAGAAAATGAATTCAAATTAGCGGATTTGAACGAGGCGTTAACCAATCGTTTAGGTTCATTAAAAGAATTGTTTGGTGTGTTACAGCAAGTATCGGGTGATACCAAAAACAAATTTTATAACTCGGTGGTATCGGCACAAATTCCAGGTCGTTCAGAATTTTTAGATAGCATGGCTCAAGATATGGGCAAATCCTCTAAGCTTGCTTCAATCACTGAAATTGAACGGGTGTGGTTTGAAATCCAACGCGAAATGACCGAAGCGGGTAAAGTAACTAAGTTTACGACATCAGTAGTCGAAGCCAGTGGTAGTAAAGTCGATAAAGAAGTGGTTCGAGTCGGCCCATTTGCACTGATTGCTGATGGTAAATACTTAGAATACAACGGTGTAACCGGTACGGTATCAGAATTAATTCGTCAACCGGCGGCACGCTTTGGTTCTTCGGTCTCAGATTTACAAAACTCCGATGGAGAATTAGTACAATTTGGAATTGACCCTACAGGCGGTTCTATTCTGGGTTTATTAGTACAAGCTCCAAATCTAAAAGAACGCATAGAACAAGGTGGTTTGGTGGGTTATATCATCTTAATTGTCGGCGCGATTGGTTTGTTATTAGCACTTGAGCGTTTAGTGTCATTATTCATTATTAAAACAAAAGTCGACAAGCAACTTAAATCTGACACATTCAGTGATAGCAATCCTTTGGGTCGTATTATGAAAGTCAAAGAAACTTACCCAACAGCGGATACTGAAGCACTGGAATTACATCTTACTGAAGCTATTTTAGGTGAAGTGCCCAAACTCGGCCGTAACTTAACGATTATCAAGATTATCTCGGTAGTGGCGCCATTGATGGGTCTATTAGGGACCGTCACCGGGATGATCAATACGTTCCAAGCTATAACGCTTTTTGGTACTGGTGATCCTAAACTGATGGCCGGTGGTATTTCGACAGCATTAGTAACGACAGTACTCGGTTTAGTGGTCGCGATACCCATGACATTATTGTACGCGATGCTTAATACCCGTAGTAAAAACATCGTATTTATCCTGCAAGAACAAGCTGCAGGTGTGATTGCAGAGCGTTCAGAACGAGGCTAAATCATGATTGAGTTTTTTGAAGCCATTCGCGACTTTACAGAAACGGGTGGCCAAGTACTTTTGGTCATCGGCTTCTTGATCTTCGTGATGTGGATGCTCATTCTAGAACGTGTGTTATATGTGTTTGTGTCACACAAAGACAACAAACGCAGCGTCTTAGAAGGGTGGCATGCTCGTGATGATAAATCATCATGGAACGCGGAACAAATCCGTCAAAAAGCCATTTCACGTTTAATTTTGAGTCTCAATGGCAGTATTCCGGTTATCCAGGCCTTGGTAGCCTTGTGTCCATTATTAGGATTGATGGGAACGGTGACTGGGATGATTGAGGTTTTTGATGTGATGGCTATATCGGGTTCAGGCAATGCGCGTTCAATGGCCGCTGGCGTGTCGAAAGCAACGATACCCACCATGGCTGGAATGGTCGGCGCATTATCTGGGGTCTTTGCTTCAACGTGGTTAACCCGAATGGTGAAAACTGAACGCATGCACTTAGAAGATGCAATCCAAATTGAACGTCCTACCACACAGGCTGAATCAGCTGCGCAGTGATGATTAAAAAGGTAAGAATATGAAACAACATTTTCAAAATTTAATGGATGATGAAGAAGCGACAATCGATATGACGCCAATGCTTGATGTGGTATTTATCATGCTCATCTTCTTTATCGTAACCGCTTCATTTGTCAAAGAAGCAGGTATCGATGTAAACCGGCCGGATGCAGCTACGGCAGTCAAAAAAGACCGCGCGAATATTTTAATCGCGATTAGCGATACCGGTGAAATTTGGATCAACAAGCGTCGAATTGATGCGCGTGCAGTGCAAGCCAATATTGAGCGTCTGCATGCTGAAAATCCACAAGGGACGGTGGTGATCCAAGCTGATAAAAAAGCGACCACTGAGGTCTTGATTAAAGTCATGGATGCATCTCGCTCAGCGGGTGTATACGACGTTTCAATCGCCGCGCAAGAGCCATAAACTGATGATTTCACGTTTTCTAATTGCTATTTTGGTTTCTGCATTCATTACATTAGGATTATTTTTTGTAATGCAGTCATTAATCAAAAGTGGTGGCAGTGCATTAACCGAACCGCCCAGAGGCAGTGTGATGGATTTTGTTCGTGTCAAAAAAGAAGAGTCGGTTGAGAAAAAAGATCGTAAGCCGAAAAAGCCGCCTCAACCTGAAGCGCCCCCTCCAGAAATGACGTCTCCGCAAATGGACTCGCCGTCACCTGATGCCGATGCAACAGGTATGGATTTTTCCGCGGATGTGGCTACTGATATATCGTTAGATGGTGGACTATCACTAGACTCTGGTGATGGTGAGTACTTACCTATTGTAAAGGTGGCACCGGTCTATCCACGGCGAGCATTACAGCGCGGTATCGAAGGGTTTGTCATCGTTGAGTTTACCGTCAGTAAACTAGGCGCGGTAACTAATCCAGTGGTAATTGAAGCGCAACCTGCGGATATATTTGATCAAGCGGCGTTAGATGCAGCGAAGAAATTTAAATATAAACCACGTGTTATTAACGGTGAGCCCACTGCGGTTGCCGGTGTACAAAACCGTATTACCTTCAAGATCGATGGTTAAAGGCATTTTTAAGGAAACCTAATGAAACAGTCTATTACACAATCCTTGTTAGCTTGTTGTTCAGTCATGTTACTAGTTAGTAGCATCTCGTTAGGTTCGGGGATGATGTTTGCAGCGCAAGCACAAACACCCACTAAAGCGAGTGACAAAGCGACCCGCAAAGTGCCCACTTTGCGCGGTAAAGTTTACGAGCAATTATCCCGAGCACAGAGTTTTGCCGATAACAATCAAACCACCGAAGCTTTTGCGGCATTAAAAGAAGTAGAAGACAAAATCTCGTCAATGAACAGCTATGAAATTGCTATGCTATATAATTTTTATGGGTTTATCTATTACAACCTTGAGCAAACTGATAATGCTTTAGCCGCATTTAAAAACGTTATTGAGCAAGAGGGGATCCCTGAATCATTTGAGCAAAGTACCTTGTTTACGCTTGCCCAGTTGTCAATGATGCAAGGTCAATACAAGGATTCGATTGATTATTTAAATCGTTGGGAATCGCTTAACGTAGGAAAAGTTCCAGCCAAAAATTTATTCATCAAAGCTCAAGCTTATTATCAAGACAAACAATATGAACAAGCGGGTGAGTTTGTGAGTCAAGCCGTTGCCAGTAAGGAAGGCGATGGCATGATCCCGGATGAAGGCTGGCTGATCTTGCAACGAGCTATTTTTTATGAACTCAAGCAAGTTGAAAAAGTAAAAGATGTCCTAATCAAAATGGTCAAATTATTTAATGAGCCTAAGTACTGGATCCAACTGGCTGGTATTTATGGTGAATTAGGCTTAGAAAATCATCAATTGGCGGTCATGGAAGCTGCTAAACAACAAGGTTACCTCACCAAAGCAGCGGATATCTTTAACATGGCGCAGCTTTATTACTATCACAAAGCACCTTATAAATGTGCTGATATAATGCAGCAAGGCATGGCTGAAGGTGTGTTAGAGGAAAATATTCGGAACTTGAAATTTCTAGGTCAATGCTATCAATTAGCGAAAGAAAATGACAAGGCGGTGCCGGTGATGCGCGCAGCCGCAGCGTTATCCAGTGATGGTGAATTGCATGCCACATTGGCGCAATTATTGTTGAATATTGAAGATTATGATAGTGCCATTGATAACGCTGATTTAGCACTTGCTAAAGGTTCATTACGTAATCAAGGTACTGTGCATTTAGTATTAGGTATGGCCTACTACAACAAACGTGAGTTTGTAAAAGCCATGGATCAATTAGCTGTTGCTGAACAATTCACCGCTTCACGTAAGATGGCTGAACAATGGCAAAAATTTGTTGAGACAGAAAAACGTAGTTATGATCGTATTCAATCAGATTTAGCCAACGAAAAGCTTGTAGCTAAGAGCGAGTAGTTCGCGTCATCCCGTTGGGGTCCATTTTAAACGTGGACATATATTTGGTCTACCAAACCAATGAAATGTTCACTTTGTAGTGTTCTATGCTAATCTTTATTTTTTTAAATAAGGATATGCTTATGTCTGACAATAGTAAACCATATAAGAGCCAATGGCCTCTCCGATATGTCATGGACTCTGAGTTAATTAACCATAAGTTACTCGGGGTGTTGTTAATATTAGCCATTTCAGGATGTAGCCCAGCAACCTCGACAGACATCAATCCGCATACCGATAATGCGCCTGCTAGTTCAGTATCTTCCTCATCAACGAGTATTGCCAAACATAGTGACCCTGATATGACCTATCCAACACATCTTGCCAAGCGTTTTCCTCGTCTACCTGATATTGCGGCTACTGCCCCTGTCGCTGGGCGAATTGAACATAGCGAAGTGCATCATGGTCTGACGTTAACTGACCCATATCATTGGCTCAAAGATCAAGGTTATCCTGAAGTGAATGATGAGCCTGTACTCGATTATCTCAATGCAGAAAATGATTATTATCAAACATTTTTAACGTCACATAAACCGCTGGTGGAGACTCTTTTTGCTGAATACAAAGGTCGTGTCGATCCGACTGATGTATCGGTACCATTTACTAAACATGGGTATGAGTATCGCTATGAATACCTAGCTGGGGCTGACTATCGGACTTTAATCCGCAAAAATCTAGCTAATGGTGGCGAACAGGTTTACCTAGACCAACCGGCACTGGCAAAAGGACAGGATTATTTTGTGCTGGGTGATTATGATATTAGTCCTGACAATAATCGTATGGCATATTCTTTGGATACCAAAGGTGATGAGCGGTATACGATTTATTTTAAAGATTTACGGACGGGTAAAATCAGTGATGTCAAATTTGACAACACCTCAGGTGATGTCTTGTTTGTTAATAATGGTCAAGGGATAGTTTATGGACAGTTGTATACTGACCGTTGGGCGACTAAATCAATTAATTATTATGATATTGCGACGCAGCAAATTAGCGTATTAAAAACGGAAGCGAACGATGAGTTTTCTTTGGGTTTCAGCAGCACTTCCGATGAGCAATTTTTATTAATCTATTCAGGCACCAATGATGTCACTGAAATCTCAGCGGTGAACCGAGTGGATGTGACTAAGCCATTGCTTTCTTTGGTGACTCGCGACAAAGGGTTTAATGCCCAGGTCGATCATGCACATGATCAATTTTATATATTAACCAATGATACGCATGTTAATTCGCGTTTAGCGGCGGTGTCTTCTGCGCAGCCCGATTATGCCAAGTGGCAGACGTTGCTCGAAGGGAGTGACACGCAATATTTAAAGTCGCTACAA
This sequence comes from Glaciecola sp., assembly GCA_029251505.1. Classification (GTDB taxonomy): domain Bacteria; phylum Pseudomonadota; class Gammaproteobacteria; order Enterobacterales; family Alteromonadaceae; genus Opacimonas. Next base: position 58,179 of record JAQXDG010000187.1, read on the forward strand.
ACGTTTAATTTTGGAGTCGTACTGCATCTGAGCCGCAATGCATTAGAGGCGATAGCAGTACTGCCTTATGATGAGCAACCGATGTATGATGTAGACTTTGCCGAGACCGTATACGATGTGTCTCTTGGCACCAATCCTGAGTTTGCCACGGCGACGCTAAGAGTTAATTACGAATCAATGATCACGCCTATGCAAGTGATTGATATTGATGTTGCAACACAAACGCAAACTATCCGCAAACAACAAGCTATCCCATCTGGATATACGCCAAGTGATTATGTCACCGAACGGATCATGGCACCTGCTCGTGATGGTGCACAGGTCCCCATATCGATTGTATATCACAAATCATTTAAGCCAGACGGTACAGCGCCTCTCTTACTTTATGCTTATGGGGCGTATGGAGTCAGTATGTCACCAAATTTCTCAACGACTCGTTTGAGTCTGCTCGATCGAGGCTTTGCTTTTGCGATTGCCCACACACGCGGTGGCGATGAAATGGGATATCAGTGGTATCTCGATGGGAAAATGGAAAAACGCCAAAATGCGTTTAATGATTTTATTGATGTCGCCCAGTATTTAGTAGATAAGCAATATACTCATGCCGGCAATATTTCCATTATGGGGGCCTCCGCGGGTGGAAAAATGATGGGCGCTGCGATCACGATAGCACCAAATATGTGGCGTTCGGTGATCTTAGATGTGCCATTCGTCGACGTGCTAAATACGATGCTTGATGCCAGTTTACCCTTAACCCCACCGGAGTGGAGTGAGTGGGGGAATCCAATTACGGATAAAGACGCCTTTGAGACGATTTTATCCTACTCACCATATGACCAAATACAAGTACGTGAGTATCCGCCGATGATGGTGACCGGAGGGTTAAACGATCCACGCGTAACCTATTGGGAGCCAGCTAAATGGACGGCTAAAATGCGCCATCGTAAAACGGATAATAACTTATTAGTCATGCGTATGAATATGAGCGCAGGCCATTTTGCTAATTCTGGACGTTATGGTCAACTGTTAGATTTGGCTGAAGAATATGCGTTTATTCTGGTTGCACATGGCATAAACCAATAAGATGGTCTATGAGCTCAAATAGCGACAAATTTACTATCTAGTAACCGACTCAACCTGCCGATACAGTATACCGAATATGGGTACTGTAAAGGCAGGGGGCATTCTCACTTGGGAGCGGCTTCTCTACCTTTTTTACCCTTTTCTTTTCTGTCTTTTTTGTCCATGCGCTGCTTCATTTTACGCCATTTCTTTTGTTGTTTAGCGTTGAATACTTGCTGAATATCGAATTTGGTTTTGGCGCGTAATACACCAATTTCAATTGCTGTTGGTGCGAACTCCTCTTGCAATGTTTGCCACGCTTGAGTATCAAACTCTGCCGCTTGAATGAGTGAACGCTCCGCCATCTTTTGTGTCATCATAGTATTGTGATAGGTTTGCATTGCGGTGGTTGCATCATTATGGATTGTCGTTAACTGTGCTAATTGAGCTTCTGTTGCATCGACTTTATTGGCCATGCGTAACAATTGTTTAAGACGTTTTTGTTCGCGCTTGAGTGGATCGCGAACTGCATATCTTGCTGCTTGATTGGTGTTAAATTTTGCTTGTTGCTCCGCAGTTAATACCGCGAATACAGCCTGTCTGTTTTGTGCGTTAGCGAGCTGATGAGCTTGTCTATTAATGATTCTACTTTCTACCAAACTGCGCGCTGTCGTTCCATCCCACGTCCCTGATTGCTTACTTTGACGCATTAATTCTAGTGCTTCATCACGCTCGCCACGAAACATAGAACGGCCTTCTTTGGCTTGTTCACGAATTGCCTGCATGGCTTCTTTTTGGCTGTCCGACAAATTGAGTTCTTGCATTGCAGAACGTTCATGGTCGCGCTGGTGATCGCGTTGTTGAGATTGTGCTAATACACTTTGCGTGCCTAAACAAAACAGCAATGTAGTCGCAACGGTAACTATTTTTTTCATATTTATCATGGTAGTGTCCTTTAGGTGATTAACAATTTATGACCCTTTAATCTTAGCAATAGGTTTGCAAAGAAACGCCAATGCAATGTAAAGCTTGTGTAAAGATAGCTAAATTGATGTGCGCCACGACGAAAAAACAATATAATTCAGTTAATTATATAGCACAATGTGACTATGACTTTTGAGCAAGGTGTTTTATGCATAAATTACTAATCATTGACGATGATGTCGCATTAACGGAAATGCTACAAGAATACTTAGCCCAGCACTCACTTGACGTGACGGTGTGTAATCACCCTATTACAGCAATAGAAACGCTGCGAGAGCAAGCCTTTGATGTGTTGTTACTGGATGTCATGATGCCCGAAATTGATGGGTTTGAAACCTTACGCCGGATCCGCCAGTTTTCAGGTATACCCGTTATTATGTTAACGGCTAAAGGCGATGATTTTGATCGTATTTTGGGATTAGAGTTAGGTGCCGATGATTATTTACCTAAACCGTTTAATCACCGTGAATTGGTTGCGCGGATCAAAGCGCTAACACGACGTTGGGTCGATAAAAGTTTAGTCAGTGACAGCTATGAAGTATCGAATTCCTCGGTACCATTAATGCTAAATGGGATTACCTTAGATGTGACTCAGCATAGCGTGTTGGTGGCGCAGCAGCCGGTTGAGCTAACGGGCACAGAATTACATTTGCTCCATCAGTTAATGTTACAACCGGGTAAAGTCGTGACCAAAGAAGCCTTAAGTCAAGCAGTTTTGGGGCGTCGCTTAAGCGCTTTTGACCGCAGCTTAGATATGCATGTGAGCAATATACGCAAAAAACTTGCTCAGCATGAGCTCACCGATATCATCAAAACAATACGCGGAACCGGTTATATTTTCACTCTCAAGGATCACGCTAAGTGAATTTACGTCAGTTAAACCCCAGCAATAGTTTGTTTGGTCGGATTTTTATTTGGTTTTGGTTGGCGACGCTAGTCATGCTTGGCAGTGGCGTTTTACTTGCACGGTTGTTAGTGTCGAATGTTTCTTTGGATGAAGTCGATGAGATCAAGCTGCAACGTGCAATGGCATATGCTGAGAGAATTGAACACCGCCTCGAGCAAGGTAAGACTATTCAACAAGCGGTGAATCGTCAGCAACCAGGACGCGCGCTTGTTGTGGCATATCCTCAAGGAGAAAACCAGCCAATATTGAGTTTTCCGCAACCGTTGTTACGCGATTGGCATGCGTTTAAGTCTTTATTAGATGAACCCAAAGCGTGGAATATCCGTTTGCATAACAGCTATTTTATTGGTCCGATTATGATTTCGGGCAATGGACAATCTTACCAAGTTTTTATTGGTCGTTTACTCCCAAGAGAGCAAGTTAAAGAGGACTTTAATGTAGGTATTATTGTGCTTATCGTTGCTGTGATTTTAAGTGCTTTATTTTGTGCAGCCTTGGTGATGAGTTTGTCCAAACCAATTGGCTCACTACGCCAAGCGACCAAAGAAATTGCCGCTGGCGATTTAGCTACACGTATTACTGGATTGAGCCATCGTAAGGATGAAATTGGACAATTAGCCCAAGATTTTAATCAAATGGCGACTCGGGTTCAATCTTTAGTGAATAGTCAGCAACAATTACTGGCTAACGTGTCACATGAGCTTCGTTCACCATTAACACGTTTACAATTAGCGGTTGCGTTATTGGATGGGGCTGCTGATGAACAAACAAAAATACAAAACACACAACGTATAGATAAAGAAATAAAAGCGATCGATAGCTTGATAGGGCAGTTATTAACACTCGCTAAAGTAGACACACAAGAAGTGGTAACAGTTGATGAGTATTCCTTAGTAACATTGCTGCATCCACTATTGGAAGACGCGATATTTGAAGCCTCGAGCATGGACAAAACCCTCCATGTCAGTTTATTACCAGATGTTGTTATCGGAGCTCAGCACGAGTTGTTCAATAGTGCGGTGGATAATATTTTGCGAAATGCGCTGCGTTTTGCGGATCACTCCGTGACAATTGACGTACAAATGGCATTACATAAAGAGCAACAAGGTGTCAATATTCGTATTTGTGATGACGGAGCGGGAGTAGATGAACAAGCGTTACGACAATTGTTTGAGCCCTTCTATCGCGCGCACAATCAAGTCGCAACGTATAATGGCGCTGGCTTAGGGTTGGCTATCGCTGCCGCAGCGATCAAACATCATGGTGGGCATATTCGTGCGGAGCACGCGATATCTTCAGGCTTATGCATCATAATTTGGTTACCGATATTACACTAATATTCAATTGCTTACCCTTCATCCCAGTAATAACGGCATTATAAATTGTCGTTTTGTGTCAATCTCTAATATAGTTATTTAATCGTTTATGTAAGGACTTGCATTACGAATAATGCAAAGGGTGATATGAGACTCACCCTTTCGCTTAATCGAATGTGGGTGTTTTTGTATTCAAAAAAAAAATCTGCAATTCAATTAAGACTCCTATGAATACTATAAACTGATAGAAATATTAGGGCAAAACACACTATGAATTCACCGATTAGCGTTTTATTATATGCTGAGAACAGCATTCCATGGCTAGATGAACCTAAAATATCCGGCTCTTGAAATGCACTGGTTAAACTATCGTTATTGATATAAAAACAATACATCAGCACTGATAATAATGACGATGAAGTGCCAAAACTGGATAATATACTTAAGTCTTCGACGCCATAATCTCTTCCAGAGACTTGTTCTTTTGCCTGATTTTTTAACGTCACCAGTTCGGCACAACGTTTAATTAACGCCAGACTCAAAAACACAAACATAGAAAAGGATAATAACCAAAAAGAAATAGCGATACTCATTATCGCCGCTCCGGCAAAATTCGAATGGTATAGAGTGAGGCCAATATAATCACGTCCATGGCAAAATAGTGCTTTAGTTTTAGAGAATAACTTAACGTTAAGGCCAGATATACCAACAATACCATGCTAAATTCAACGGATATACTCAATGCTAATGCGGCAGAGATGAACAGCAAGACTACTGCGGTCAACACCCCATCAATGATACTAAGATCACCACTGGCAATGGGTCGATATTTTTTTCGTTGATGTCCGCGGTCCTCATCCAAATCCACTAAATCATTCAGTACATATGTCGCAGACGCAAGCAAACTAAACGCAAAAAATCCCACTACGCATGCCAAGACTAAACTCATATTTGTGTAAGCATTACCGACGAATAACGGAACCAATATCAATAAGTTTTTAACCCATTGATATACAAGCAGTTCTTTTAGTAATAATAAAATGGTGGATTGCTCTTGCTGATCGAGCATCTTGGTAAACGTTTTACGTTTCGCCGCTCGAGTAGGTGCGACTAGATAACTCTCGGTAGCATGTTCAAACAGCACATAATCCTCAATACTATTGCCCATGTAACTAAATTCTGGGGTCATCGCTTGAATCTTATGTAGTTTGTGCCGGCCTTTTAAGTTTTCGCTCGCATTAGAGGCGATATAATCATCAAAAATAGGGTAAGCACTTACAAATGCCTTGGCAATTCGTTCGTTCGAGGCGGTAGCTAAAATAATACGGCGTCCGTCCGCTTTTTGTTGGGCTAAAAATTGATAGGTATCTGGGTTTATTGCGGAAAATAAGCTTTCAAGCAGCATGTCCGATTTAATAAAAGTACCATCTAAATCTACGTATAACGGCGTTTATTGCCCTGATATTGAAATGCCCATAGCATTCCTTGCTATCGAATTATGACTATTACTGTAAAACATGCATTGTACTAATGAAAATTTTTGGTTGTTTTTTTAGCGGTCTATTTTGTCTAACAATTGAACTAACCCATTTAGACAAGTTGTCCATGCGTCTTTATTTGTTGTGAATCTCACCTAATTTATAATAAATAAGGCCCTTGCGGGCCTCGAAATTAGTGTTAATTATTGCGTTGTATCGACCTAATCGCGAAGCATACGGCGTAGCAATTTGCCCACACTCGATTTAGGTAATTCATCTAATATATGAATTTCTTTTGGTACTTTGTAGGCGGTGAGTAATTTGCGGCAATGCGCTTCAATGTTATCCGTATCAACGCTGTTTTTCAATGCAACATATGCACACACGCGCTCACCTGTTTTGTCGTCAGGTTTACCTATGACAGCTGCTTCTAACACACTAGGGTGCAGGGTGAGCACTTCCTCAACCTCATTAGGATAGACGTTAAAACCCGAGACAATGATCATGTCTTTTAAGCGGTCAACAATCTTAATACAGCCATTTTCTAGTATGATGCCAACATCACCTGTTTTAAAATAACCATCAGCCGTCATGACTTCAGCCGTTGCATCTGGTCGCTGCCAGTAACCGAGCATTACTTGAGGGCCTCGGATAGCAATTTCACCAGACTCACCTTTTGGAAGTTGTGAACCATCATCGGCTAAAATCGCGATTTCAGTGCCATCGACGGGTAAGCCGACCGTACCATATTGTTCATTGCCCACTTCATTAAATGCGGCAACAGGGGCAGTTTCTGATAAACCATACCCTTCTGTGATTTCACATCCCGTTACACCGCGCCATGCGTCAACGGCTGCTTGTGTCAGTGCGGTACCCCCTGAAATAGTCAACTTAAGTTTAGAAAAGTCGCAGGTTTTAAATTCAGGATGAGATGCTAATCCAACGAATAACGTGTTAATACCGGCAAAGGTTGTAAATTGATGTGGTTTGATGGCGGCAATAAATGCATCAGGATCACGTGGGTTAGGGATCAATAATATATGCGCGCCTCGTGATGCAAATGCCATCATACAAACCGTAAACGCATAAATATGATAAAGCGGTAAGGGACATATCACCATTTCATCTTGAGCATTAAAATTATTACCTAATCGACCTATGGTTTGCACGCAGTTGGAGATAATATTGCTATGGGATAATGCAGCACCTTTAGACACGCCGGTAGTGCCACCTGTATATTGCAATGCGGCAACATCATTAATATCAATGCCTGTTCTTGCTGGGACATTGCCTTGTGCACCTTGGGCTAATACATTAGTAAAATTAACGTGTTGGGTATGCTCCGGCGCAGTATGAGGCATGAGTAATTCTGTTGCAGACGTAATAATGACGGATTCAATGGCTACATCTTCAGCGATTTCATCGTATTTAGGCAAAAAATCAGCCAAGATAACCAGTGCCTTTGCCCCTGAATCATTAAATTGATGTTTCATTTCTCTAGGGGTGTAAAGCGGATTAGTATTGACGACCACTAAACCTGCGCGAAAAGCCCCATAAACCGCAATCGGATTTTGCAACACATTGGGTAATTGAATTGCAATCCGATCCCCAACTTTAAGACCTAGTTGATTGACGCAATAACTCGCAAATTGCGCCGATGCTGCGTCTATTTGCGCGTAACTGTATGTTTGACCTAGTGCGGTATAGGCCGGAACAGCGGCATGTTGTGTGAAAAATTCTTCAACAAAATCACCAATTGACGATATGTTTTCAGGTATGAAATTGGCAGAGTTTGACATAACAAGCATCCTATATATTATTTTAAGTTTAATAGGTATAGTGTGCCTGAAATCAATCTATTTTTACAATTATTTTACATTATTAGTTTGAGTTATATTGTAGGGGACGGGATTTTATCGGATAGACAAACCAACATGCCCCGATGAGCCCGCATAATATTTGCAATAGTAAACCAAAATCGCGTGCGCCAGCAATCAAAGTGACTTGTAATATCGGGTACATTGCGGTGTGGATAACGCCAATAGTAATCCCGCCAGCCAAAATAAAGCTGGCCTGTACAAGCGTGCTTCGGGCCTGTGTGAAATGTAATATTGCGGCACAGATTAACCAACCAAGTAACAATCCTCCCGCGATGATCACGCCATATGTAGGGAGTAGTCCTAGCCAATCTTGCCCTGTCATGGCTATTCGCTGATTCAGACTAACTGCAATATCTACGTTACCTAATTGCCATATATTAAATTGGGTATGTGCCATACTTGCCAGGGTGAATGTTAATAACCATGCACGTATAAAACGCCACCAAGGCCAAAGTGTGATATTGCGCATAAACAAGGTATCCTATTACTCAGTTTTTTTATTAAGTTATTGACTCAGTTAAATACTCAGTTGAATTTCACCAAGGACATGTGATGATGCAATGGTATCAATTTTTAATGTTAAGCACAGCTAGCCGTAAAGTGAAGCAATATTCGATTGTCATGCTGCTGGTGTGTTCCATGAGCGGGTTAAGTCAGGCTGTGCATGCAACGAGTATAGGGCTTAGTCAAACTCAATATGGACTTTACCCTGTATTGTCACAACTTGATATGCCTTGGGCGGTAAAATCCGATCAACAATCGCGTTTGTGGGTCACGTTAATGTCAGGACAAGTAGTGGTCACTACCCCTTTGAATTTATACCAGAAGCCGCAACCTCTCAATTTCCAAACTCTTGATTTAGCATTGCCAGAACTCTATGTAGCAGGGCAGGGTGGGTTAATGGACTTGCTAATACTATCTGAATCAACCGCAACACAAAAACACCTTCTCGTGACCTATGCAAAAGGAAATGATAGTCATAATGCCTTAGCCATACAACGAATCACTTTAGGTTGGGTGCATAGTGAAGATCGCTGGCAACTAATATCCAGTGAGTCTATTTTTACTGTCAGCCCCGCTAAGTCGACCCCCGTTCATTATGGTGCGCGTTTGGTACAATTAGCCGATGACAGCATTTTGGTTACCGTTGGGGATGGATTTGATTGGCGTGAACAAGCCCAAAATAAAGCGTCAGGATTGGGTAAAATCTTACGTATGAACCTCACCGGCGATCCTTTAGTTGACAATCCTTTTTATCAATCGGCATTAATTGGATCTGACCCTAATATAATGAAGCAATGGGTGTATTCTTTGGGGCACCGTAACCCTCAGGGACTATTAGTTGATAAACATGGCGCTATTTGGGCACATGAACATGGCCCCGCTGGGGGGGATGAAATCAATTTAATTCGACCTGGTCTGAATTATGGGTGGCCAGTTATTACCAAAGGAATCGATTATTCCGGAGCACAAATTACCCCTTTTAGCCAATACCTAGGAATGACAGCTCCCGTTGTGAATTGGACTCCTTCTATCGCGCCTTCTGGATTTATTCGCTATGAGGAAGCGTTATTTCCTGAGTTGTACAATTCCTTCATCGTGACTAGCCTTAAACTCAAAGGTATTATTGCTGTGAATGTAAAAGAGGGTGTCTATGAGTCACAAGTTAAACTCGATACCGTGAGAGTAACTGAGACCAAAACACAAATCATGACCTCATCTTTACCTCGATTACGAGATATTACGACCTTACCATCTGGGGAAATCATCGTACTTAGTGATGGTGTGCATGGCGAACTATTGCATTTAAGGAGTCGTCAATAAGCCATAAAATCCGAGTCTTGATGCCGTTAGACCAATGTAGGGTATATTCAAATGATAGATAGGTTAAAATGCAAAATAGTCTATATTGCTGATTCCGTCTTGATTTTATGAATGTAATATTTAGGCGTAATAGTATAACCAGTAATATCGAGAACTTATTATATCGTTTAAAATATAGTGAGATACAAATGCATAATTACTGTGAATGACCAGTATTATGGATATAAACCAAAGTTTCATTCATTTTTTTTCAAAAAAACGCTATAATTTCAGGTAATTATCACTACCTAATTTAGCGTTTTGTATAAAACGTAAATTCACAACGAAAAAGAGGACATTATCGTGTTAGTAGAATATCGTAAACACGTCGCAGAGCGCGCTGCCGAAGGGATCCCGCCGAAGCCGCTTAATCCAGAGCAAGTCACTGGTTTAGTTGAATTATTAAAAAATCCACCAGCAGGCGAAGAAGAGTTTTTAATCGAACTGATTTCTGACCGTGTTCCTCCTGGTGTAGATGAAGCTGCATATGTAAAAGCGGGTTTTTTAAGTGCTATCGTTAAAAACGAAGTCACTTCGCCACTTATCTCTAAAGATGCTGCAGTACAATTACTAGGTAACATGCACGGTGGATATAACATTGTCACTTTAGTTGATTTGTTAGATGACGCTGATTTAGCTGAACTTGCTGCTGAAGAATTAAAGCACACATTGTTAATGTTTGATGCGTTCCATGATGTGGAAGAGAAGCATAAAGCCGGTAATAAATTTGCAACAGACGTTATGGAATCATGGGCTGAAGCAGAATGGTTTACTTCACGTGATGATCTACAAGAAAAAATCACAGCAACTGTATTTAAAGTGACTGGCGAAACGAACACGGATGATTTATCACCAGCTCCAGATGCATGGTCACGTCCTGATATTCCATTGCATGCAAAAGCGGCGTTTAAAATGACGCGTGATGGCTTAACACCTGAAAAGCATGGTGAAATCGGTCCATTAGCACAAATCGAAGCGATCAAAGCACAAGGTCACGAAGTGGCATTTGTGGGCGACGTTGTTGGTACGGGCTCTTCACGTAAATCAGCGACTAACTCAGTCTTATGGTTCTTTGGTGACGATTTACCAGGCGTACCTAACAAACGTGGTGGTGGTATTTGTATCGGTTCGAAAGTTGCCCCGATTTTTTATAACACTATGGAAGATGCGGGTGCATTAGTATTTGAAGCCGATGTTGAAGAAATGAACATGGGTGACGTGATTGAGATTTATCCGTTCACGGGCAAAATCACTAAAAACGGTGCAACGATTGCTGAATATCAATATAAATCTGACGTGTTATTAGACGAAGTACGTGCCGGTGGCCGTATTAACCTAATCATTGGTCGTGGTTTAACAGACAAAGCGCGTGAGTCTTTAGGTCTAGGTCAAACTGATTTATTCCGCAAGCCAGAGCAGCCTGTTGAATCTAATAAAGGTTATACTCTTGCGCAGAAAATGGTAGGTAAAGCATGTGGTGTTGAGGGTATTCGTCCAGGCACATATTGTGAACCTAAAATGACGACAGTTGGCTCGCAAGATACCACCGGTCCGATGACGCGTGATGAGCTAAAAGATCTAGCTTGCCTAGGTTTCTCTGCAGATTTAACCATGCAATCTTTCTGTCATACTGCTGCTTATCCTAAGCCGGTGGACATTGATACACAACATACGTTACCTGATTTTATGATGAATCGTGGTGGTGTATCGCTACGTCCAGGTGACGGTATCATTCACTCATGGTTAAACCGCATGTTGTTGCCAGATACAGTGGGTACGGGTGGTGATTCACATACGCGTTTCCCTATGGGTATTTCATTCCCAGCAGGTTCTGGTCTAGTTGCTTTCGCAGCAGCCACTGGCGTTATGCCATTAGATATGCCTGAATCAATTTTGGTGCGCTTTAAAGGTGAGATGCAGCCTGGTATCACACTTCGTGATCTCGTTCATGCGATCCCTTTATATGGAATCAAACAAGGTTTATTAACGGTTGCTAAGAAAGGAAAAGTCAATGCTTTCTCTGGCCGTATCCTTGAGATTGAAGGTTTGAAAGAGTTAACTGTTGAGCAAGCGTTTGAATTATCAGATGCATCTGCTGAGCGTTCAGCTGCAGGTTGTACGATTAAATTATCAGAAGAGTCGATTGCTGAGTACTTAACCTCTAACATCACTATGTTACGTTGGATGATCGCTGAAGGTTATGGCGACCCACGGACACTAGAGCGTCGTGCACGTAAAATGGAAGAATGGTTGGCTGAGCCTACATTAATGCAAGCTGATGCTGACGCAGAATACTGTGAAGTCATCGAAATTGATTTAGCCGATATTAAAGAGCCAATTTTATGTTGTCCAAATGATCCTGATGATGCCAAAACACTATCAGACGTTGCGGGTACTAAAATTGAAGAAGTATTCATCGGTTCATGTATGACTAACATTGGTCACTTCCGTGCGGCAGGTAAATTACTAGAGCAGTTCGGTGGTACATTACCAACACGCTTATGGATGTCTCCACCGACTAAGATGGATAAAGCCGTCTTGATGGAAGAAGGTTTCTATAATATTTATGGTCGTGCTGGTGTGCGTACTGAAATGCCTGGTTGTTCATTGTGTATGGGTAACCAAGCACGTGTCGAAGCCGGTTCAACTGTATTATCAACATCAACACGTAACTTCCCTAACCGTTTAGGTGATGGCGCTAATGTATACTTATGTTCTGCTGAAATGGCGGCGGTAGGTGCAATTATTGGTAAGATCCCAACAGCGGCAGAATATATGGAATATGCGTCTAAGATTGATTCAATGGCGGGTGAAGTTTATAAATACTTGAACTTTGACCGTATTGAAGTATTCAAAGCTGCAGAAGAAAAGGCCAAAGCGTCGATTATTCCAGCGTTGAATATTGCTTAGTAATCATTGCTTAGCACTTAGTGTAAAAGCAAAAATACTTAAAGCCAATTAAGGTAATACTTAGTTGGCTTTTTTATTTAAAGCAAAGTAACCATCAGCGGATAGCAAATTATGCAGTGACCTGGATTTTTGCTATCCTTTTGATTATTAAAACCAATAAATCCCTATGAGGTTTAATGTGACTGTGCCTACTCGTGCTATTTTGTTGTTAAGTGCTTGTCTACTATTGGGCTGCGCGGTACCTAATGCTGCAGCAAATTCGACACCTGCAACGGATTTACCTGACGGTGTTGAGATGGTGCAGTTTGGTCAAGCCAAAGTCAAACTAGCCAATCAACTTTATACTTTAGAATTTGCCGCCAATGATCAACAACGTGCACGAGGGTTAATGTACCGTAACGAGTTATGTGCTGCCTGCGGTATGCTATTTGATTTTGGTAAAAGTCGTTATGTCGGGATGTGGATGAAAAACACCAATATTCCTTTAGATGTAGCCTATATTAACGCTCAAGGATTGATTATTAATATTGAACAAATGCAGCCACATACGTTACAAGCCCATCATTCTAACGCTGCGGTGCGTTATGCCATAGAGATGAATCTTGGGTGGTTTGCACAACATCAGATTGAGGCAGGAGATAGCGTTAAGTTTATTTCTGCTATGCCAAAAAACTAAATCGTTTTATACTAGTGTCAGTAACCCATTACAAAAGTAATAAAAATCTAAAATGGGGTTAATTGAGTATCAAGCACCACGACAGATTCGACTCAATTTTTACGGAAAACACACAACATGAATTCAGCTTTAACGATTGCCAAATTTGGTGGCACCAGCGTTGCCAACTATCAAGCGATGAGCGCGTGCGCCTCAATTATTGCACAGCAAAGTGATACTCGCGTCGTTGTCGTCAGTGCCTCTGCTGGCGTAACCAATCATCTTGTTTCATTATGTCATGATGAACTTGATGCGCTTCAAATTGATAGTATTCTCAATGCCATTTCAGATATTCAATATGCGATTGAAAAGCACTTGCCAAACAGTGAGCAACGCACCAGTGCGCTTGAAGCATTACTCTCTGAGCTGACTTTATTAGCCAAACAACCTTCATTACGCACCAATGATATGCTTAAAGAACAAGTATTATCGATGGGTGAGCGAATGTCATCGTTATTGTTTACTGATGTACTCAAAGTTCACAATGTGCCAGCCCAAGTATTTGATGTAAAGGAAGTCATGCGTACCGATTCTAATTTTGGTGCTGCGAGTCCGGATCTAGATCAGATTAAAACGTTATCTCAAGTACATTTGGCACCTAAAATTGTCAGTCATGTGCAAGTGACACAAGGCTTTGTCGGCGCGGATGATCAAGGTCGTACGACAACACTTGGTCGTGGTGGTTCTGATTTTACCGCTGCATTATTAGCAGAAGCGCTAGGTGCGCAGTTATGCCAAATTTGGACGGATGTAATTGGTGTGTATACCACTGATCCACGCATTACCGATAAAGCCAGACCGTTACCAGAACTAAGCTTTGAAGAAGCCGCTGAAATGGCAACATTTGGTGCCAAAGTATTGCATCCTGCGACGATGGAACCTGCGTTACGCCAAGATATTAAAGTGTTTGTTGGTTCATCCAAGGAGCCTGAAAAAGGTGGGACTATTATCGTTCGCGATTGTGAGGTAGAGCCACCTTACCGCGCTATTACTCGCCGCAAAGAGCAAGTCATGGTCACCGTTAAAACTCCCAAAATGATGTATGCCCAAGGTTTCTTAGCCAAAGTGTTTGAAATTATCGCCAAACATGAATTGAGTGTTGATTTGGTGACAACGTCAGAGATCTCTGTGTCATTTACCTTAGATAACCCGCCTAATTCAGTTGCAGAGCGACTTAATCGTGAAACGATTGTAGAGCTACAAGATATCTGTGATGTGACGGTAGAACGAGGATTTGATTTAATCACTGTGGTGGGCAATAACATGCAAACTTCGGTCGGGGTTAGCAGTAAGATCCTGAGTGCGGTATCAGATTATCAATTACGCATGATTTGTTTTGGCGCTAATCCGCATAATATGTCGTTCCTTGTACAGGAACAACATAGTAATGAGATCGTCAAACAACTCCATCGTGTGTTGTTTGAATAGACGCTAATAGACAGCGACTTAGACTTTAAAATGTGTAATCGATTCTAATTTAAGACTAATATCATGAGATGTTTTTGGTCACTGCAATGTCATTAACATCTGCTACGGCGGAACTTTATGCTTTTATTTCGACGCAGGTATTATTAGTTAGATTAAAACAAGTTAATGCATTACCCCATACATAGCCGGTATCTAATGCGATAAATTGTCGGTCGTTAGTTTGTCCAAGTAAACTGGCCCAATGTCCGAATAATACACGTTGCTGCTCTGACAAATTAGGGTTGTGCTGCTCAAACCAAGGTTTAATCGAGGCCGGGGCTAGATTAGGCTGCATTTTGGCATTAAAATCCAATGCGCCATGTACTGTGATATACCGCATGCGGGTAAACGCGTTAATAATAAACCGTAGGCGTTGTTTGCCAGTTAATTTACTATGCCAAGAGTAGGGTTGATTACCATATAAATTATTAATTTTTTTAGCAAAATCGGGCTGTTGTAACAAACATTGAATTTCATCAGAATAACGAATCGCTTGTGCGAATGACCAGCTAGGATAAAGACCAGCGTGGGTAATTAAGGTATTGTCATCATATTGATAAGCAAGAGGGTACTGTCTGAGCCAGTCAATATATTGGTTAATTTTTTTTGATTGGAGTAAAGGCTTAAGCTTATCACTTGGCTTTACTTGCTTTAGCCCAGCTTGTGTTGTCAATAAATGTAAGTCGTGGTTGCCTAATACCGATGTAAAACTGTTACCCAGTGAATAACATAATTCTAGGACACCGAGGGAATTTTCACCGCGAGCAACTAAGTCGCCCACGGCTATTAATTTATCTTGATGAGGATTGAATCCTATCTGAGTGAGGAGTTTATCCAGACCAATTAGACATCCTTGAATATCTCCGACGACATAATCAGTCATCGGTTACCAACAACCCATATTAGTTAAGGACATTAGCAACGGCCAAAGAAAAAACATTGATCGGCGCTTTAAATAGAGTCCCATCTTTAGATTCGAATTCATAATGGCCTTGCATGGTACCTACTGGGGTGTCTAATACAGCGCCGCTACGATACTCAAAACTCTCGTCTGGTGCAATAACGGGCTCTTCGCCAACCACACCAGCACCACTCATTTCTTGAGTGTCACCGTTACCATCAGTTATCAGCCAGTAGCGGTTGCGCAATTGCAATGGTTCAAGACCGATATTCGTCATTATTATGTGATAAGTAAACGCATACCTTATAACATTATCACCTGTATGCTGCCCGATAAACTGCGTGTTAACTTCAATCACAATATCAGAGGTTGTTTGCATCGTTGGTTCTCGTACTATTCATTTTCGTTAAACGTTGCATGATTCGCAATCAAAGCGAATTGCGCTAATGAAAGACCTTCTGCTCGCCAAACGGGATCAATCCCAATAGCGGTCAATCCGTCAGCATCAATCGCTGATTTTAAGCTGTTTCTGATCGTTTTTCGGCGTTGACTAAATGCAAGCGCAACGACTCGTTCTAAATCCTGTAAATGATTAACCTGTACCGGCGGGGTTTGATGCGGGATTAATCTCACTACTGCACTATCTACTTTCGGTGCAGGGGTAAATGATTCTGGTGGTACTTCAAGGACAGGTACCACTGTACAATAGTACTGCGCCATTACTGATAGACGACCATAGTTTTTATGACCAGGACGTGCTGCCAAACGATTCACGACTTCTTTTTGGAGCATGAAGTGCATATCTTTGATTTTATTTGTGAAAGTAAATAAATGGAACATCAATGGCGTTGAAATATTGTATGGCAGATTACCAAACACTTTGAGTGGACCTAGTTTTGCTAATTCAGTGAAATCAAATTTCAGCGCATCCGCTTCAATCACGTTAAGCTTTTTAGACATAAACGGATGTTCGCGTAAACGCTTCGCTAAGTCGCGGTCTAATTCTACGACATTGAGATGATCGACAATGTCACAAACGGGCTCTGTCAATGCGCCCAAGCCTGGGCCTATTTCTACCATGATATCTTCATTGTTAGGCGCAATAGCACTAACAATTTGATCAATGACATAATCATCGTTTAAGAAGTTTTGTCCAAAGCGTTTTCGCGCTTTGTGTCCTAAGTGTGTGCTGCTCATATACGCCTATTTGCTAGTTTGATTGCTTTAAGGATTGCGCGGTGCAAGCTTCCTGCATCGGCTTCACCTTTACCGGCTAGATCGATAGCAGTACCGTGATCGACCGAAGTACGAATAAATGGTAAGCCCAAAGTGATATTTACCGCTTGGCCAAATCCTTTATATTTTAATACGGGTAAACCTTGATCGTGATACATCGCAAGAACAGTATCTGCATCCTCTAAATATTTTGGATTAAAGATAGTATCAGCTGGTAATGGACCCGTAATCTTGATGCCTTCATCACGAAGTTTGTTTAACGCTGGAATAATAATATCCAACTCTTCGCGTCCCAAATGCCCATCTTCACCAGCATGAGGGTTCAAACCACAGACATAAATATGCGGCTTATCAATGCCAAATTTCAATTTCAGATCGGTATTAATGATATGAATGACTTTATCCAAACGTTCTTGTGTAATGGCTTTAGCAACATACGCTAACGGAATATGCGTCGTTGCCAATGTCACGCGCAATCCATCAGTGGATAACATCATCACCACATCACTGGTATTGGATTGACTGGCAAAGTATTCGGTATGACCGCTAAAAGAAATACCCGCTTTGTTAATAATTCCTTTATGAACAGGGCCTGTGACCACGGCATCAAAATCTTGATTCATGTTCGCTTCACATGCTTGCTTCAGCGTTTCTACTACATAATGGCCATTAGCTGGGGATAACTCACCGGCCACGACGGGCGCATCACAGGGAATATGATGCACATACAGACTGCCCATGGGCGCTTTCGTGGTTTGTCCTGTGTAAGGGATCAGCGCTAATTCAATATTCAACAAAGCCGCACGCTGTGCTAGCATCTCTTGGTCAGCGTAAATCACAAGTATTGCATCCCAGCTGTGGTGAGCGAGCTCTACGATTAAGTCTGGGCCAATGCCCGCTGGCTCGCCTGGGGTAACTGCAATTTTACTCAATGCATTCATTAGTCCGATGACCCTTCTTCATCTAACACTTCGATAAAGGCTTCTTCACGCATTTCACGTATCCACGCATCCGTTTCTTCGGCAAATTTACGGTTATAAATAAGCTGATACGCTTTGTCTTGTTTTTTGCGATCAGTGATATCATCAACACGGCGATCAAGCAGTTGCATTAAGTGCCAACCGTGAACCGAACGTACTGGTTCTGATACTTCATCTTTGGCTAATTGCATTAACGCGTCTTTAAATGCTGGTACGTACATATTAGGATCTGCCCAACCCAAATCACCCCCTTTGATCGCTGAACCAGGATCTTCGGAGTGTTTCTTGGCTAAGTCTGCAAATTCAGCCGTTCCCTCTAATATTTGGGCTTTGAATTCAAGTAACATTGATTGTGCTTTTTGCTCAGAGAGAATAATCGATGGCTTAATCAAGATATGACGCGCATTGATTTCTTCTAATTTAGCGACTTCAACACCACGAGTTTCCATAATTTTTAAAATATGGAAACCGGCGCCACTTCGAATTGGACCAATTAAATTATCGGTCTCTTTACCTTGGATAACTTCTGCAAACAAGGTTGGCATTGAATTGATGTTTAACCATCCCATATCACCGCCATCTAACGCTTTTGGACCCGATGATGAAGCGATAGCGATTTTGGCAAAATCAGAACCCGAATTAAGCAAGTTTAATACTTTATCTGCACGGTTGCGCGCCGCAGTAATATCATCATCAGTCGGCTCAGGCGGAAAACCAATTAAAATATGTCCTAGACGATATTCAGCTTGCTCATTACCTTGTTCTTCAATCAATGATACTAATGTTGAGATTTCTTGTGGCGTAATATAAATTCGGCGACGTACATTAGCACGACGCACTTCACCGGTAATCAGTTCTTTACGGACTGATTCACGATAGTTTTCATAATCTAAACCGGCTTGTCTAATCGACGCGCGAAGTTGGTCTACACTGTTATTTTGATTTTGTGCGATATTTGCAATGGTCTGTTCGAGTTGCGGATCAGAAACACGGATCCCCATGCGATCTGCGACTTGCATTTGCAAGTTATCTAGGATTAACCGTTCGATCGCTTGAGTTCTCAATGCGCGATCAGACGGTAGCGCTTGGTTATTTTTATTCGCGTTGTCTTTCACCGTTTTAACTAATTCACGGATCTCACTTTCTAAAATAACACCTTTATCAACAATGACAGAGACTTTATCTAGTACTGTTTGCGCAGCGACATTGACACTCGCAGATAAACAAATACAACCAATCAATATACGTAAAAACTTCATAAACACTCTTTTTATTTTTGTGTTGTTAAGACACTTTAATTGATGAGGTAAGGCTGGCGATAACCAAACATACCATCTTGTAACATACTCTTATTGCGTCGGTTTGACGAAATACCTTTAAAACTAAATTGCAATGCTATCCCAGAATCAAACTGATTTATATCTTGGATCCCATCATTTGAGTAGCGGTTGGCTAAGTTGCGTTGCCCGATTAAGCGTACGGACCAACAACATGATTCATATTGCAGACCAACATATGCCTCAATAGTTCGCGATAAACTCCGATCTTTATACCAACGACCAACCCATTGCCAGCGATCTGATATCGGCCAAGCCGCACTTAAGCCCATCTGATTAATGGTTTCTTGCGACAAATTGCGGACATATCGGTGAGATAATTGTATCAGACTTTGCTTGTCTTTGCGGTATTCTAACGAAACACTACTGCGTTCTACTTTATCGACTTGAGTTGCTAGTTGTAACTGAGAATGTGCAAACCAGCGCTGTGATAACCTGAAATCAAATTCTGCAGCTAACGCTGAAGTTTGCACCGTTTGGGTTTGGTTGAGTAGACGCGATTCATCAAAGTAAAATATTTGTCCAACACTAATCGATGCGCGTTCTTGATTATTGCCATCCATGATCCGCGAACTTAAGCCGATGGTTAGTTGGTTATTATCACTGATGCGGTCTAAACCACTAAACGCTTGGCCACGAAATAAACCATTAACATTGTTAAGTAGCTGCGCTGAATCATACAATCCGATGTCGTTTTGCTCCGCATAAGACGTGTATAAGTACTGAATTTTGGGTTCTAATGTGATGATTCCATCCGTATCGGTAAACGATTGCGGACGTTCAAAAAAAATAGCACCAAACAAGCGAGCTTGACCAATATTACGGTTCACACTCGGCGCTAAATCAGAATCACTTAAATGACGTTGTTGATAATAAGTGGAGTACCAGGTTAAATCCGCACTCAGTTGTGTGCCCGGTGTAACCTGATTGTAACTAAGTGTTGGGGCAAAATGAGCACGGGTTGCTGTCGGTAGTTGTGGATTGTGGTTATCGAAATAACTCAACTCTGAATGGATATCTAAACGCCAATTGGGATCTAATACCTGGGTATAATCAAGCGCAATGTGCGGCAAAGCACGATAGTTATTCGCCGTTTCCCCGATGACATCAAAATCTTGAAAAGTTGTTTGCACGGTTAAGTTGGGAGAGTGATACAACCATCCAATTGCACGGTTAACATACGTGTCAGCACGATTATAAAAATCCGACCCTAAATCAACAATATAGTTTTCATCACTGATTTGATTAAAATCGACATACCATTGTAGATTTTTACTCACATTACCTTGGTGTTGTAAACGTAAAAAGTAGCGCGCATCATCATTAATATAATCATCATCTGAAACAAGGTATTCAAGGGTCACTTCGCCTTGTTGATGCGCTGTTAAATACCTAAATTCACTATTAAATTGAATACCTCGGTTGGTCAATAAGCGAGGAGTTAAGGTCGCATCTAAATTAGGAGCGATATTCCAGTAGAAGGGTTGGGAAATATCAACGCCATTGGCGCTGGATGAGGAAATATTGGGAAAAAGCAAGCCGGATTGACGTTGTGAGGTAACCGGGAAGGCAAAGTAAGGTAAATACAGTACTGGGAAACCCGCCACATAAAAGCGCGTGTTAAAGGCTTGTCCTAGATTACCTGCTTCACCAATATTAAGTTGTGACGCTTTAATCGACCAATCCTGTTGGTTTAAAGGACAAGTGGTAAAGCTCACTGTATCAAGCGTTAAACCTGATTTGCTATTGATACTAATTTGTTCAGCCAACCCATTGCCGTTGATACTAGCAAGTTGGTAACGGGCGTTGCTGATTACAAATGAATCGGTGATGCCATTGAGGGAAATCGATTCACTTGTTACTTGAAGTTGCTTATTAACAAACCCGACTTCGCCTACAGCTACGACACCATTGCCATTATCAGTCACAATCGCTTCATCTGCGAATATCTGACCGCGCGAACTGATAATATTCACATTGCCGCTAAATTGCGCACGCTGAGTTAAGGTCATGGTGGCAGAATCTGCTGTCACTACCACTGCATTAGGATCATAGGTGGTGTTAGCGTTAAGTACTTCAGGAGCAAATAGGGCAGGATTAGCGCATTGGAGTAAATCAATCGGCTCACTTTGAGCTTGTGCATGCACATTGCCGGAGGCAATCGCTAGGATCGCTGCGAAGATAAGGGTAACGGCAAATTTCATGAAAGCGCATGGAGTCCAAAATTCAAGTAAAGCCGATTTTAAAGGTTTATGGCTAAATTTCCATGTTTAAGTCGTAAAAATCCCTTTTTCGTCGATTTTTTTTCATAAAATGTGTTTATTGCCAATCCGACGACGGTTATAGTAGCGTTATATCAAGTGTTACAGTGACTAAATAATGCCATTCATGGGAAAATTACTAGGGTTTGTGTTCGGATTTTTATTGCTTAAATTACCTGGAGCAATACTTGGCTTAATTGCTGGGCATATGTTCGATAAAGGAATGAGCAATGATTTTTCTCGTTCAGCTGGATTTGGACGCTTTTTTGCTGATAACGAAAGATTGCAAAATAGTGCGATCTTTTTTCATGCGTTGTTTGCTTGTTTAGGGCATATAGCCAAAGCCGATGGTGCGGTTACTCAGTCGGAAATCAATGTCGCCTTAAAGCTGATGGATGACATGCAGCTTAATGATAATGACCGACGAGAGGCGCAGCAAGCGTTTCGCGAAGGTAAAGATCCGCAATTTCCTTTGGAACATATATTAAAAGATTTAAAGCACGACTTACATGGTCAAAAAATCATTCTGCAAGCCTTTTTAGAAATGCTAATTGAAGCCTCTTTTGCCGATGGGCAGTTATCGGTCAGTGAAGTCGAAGTACTTGATAAAGTGGCTATGGGGCTCGGTTTCGGGCATAAAGATCTCGATCGCTTGATCCGTAAATTCGAAGCCGAACTGCGCTTTCGCCAACGCCAAGATGCATTTAGTCAAGCCCGCGATGAAGCCCGTTCTCGCGCACAAGAACAAGCCAATGCATGGCGTGATAAAGCGCAACAACAGTATACTCGGGCGCCTCAATACTCAGATAAACAACGCCTGACGGATGCGTACCGCATTTTAAATGTCGCACCGACAGCGGATGAAAAAACACTCAAGCGCGCCTATAAAAAAGCCATGAATGAACATCATCCTGATAAATTAATCGCTAAGGGGTTGCCTAAACAAGCTATGGAGCTAGCCAAAGTTAAAGCGCAGGATATTCAAGCTGCTTATGAGCTAATCAAAAGCACGCGGGCTTAACGGGATTGAGGGTGCTTATCTCGGTAGATAACCAACAATCGATGGATGCATTTTTACAAATGTTGTATCTAGAAAAGGGCTTGTCAGATAACACGTTGTCGGCATATCACACTGATTTACGTAAATTATGTGAATACCTGACTGCGTCTGATCTAGACTTTCGTTTAATTGATATCAATGAAGGGGAAATACGGGATTATTTAAGCCATCGTCAAAGGCATAATTTATCCGCCCGCAGCACGGCACGTTGCCTGTCATCGTTAAAAACGTTTATCAAATATTGCCTGTCGGAGCGGATCCGTGAAGATGACCCATTGCGTCACATTAAACCACCTAAAATAAAAGTGTCATTACCCGATACGTTAACGGAGCAACAGATAGAAGCATTACTCGACGCTCCAGATGACAATGACGCAATTGGACTGCGTGATAAAGCGATGTTGGAAGTGTTATATGCCACAGGTTTACGGGTGACTGAGTTGGTGAGTTTACGCTTAGATCAAATCTCGCTACGACAAGGGGTAGTAAGGGTTATTGGTAAAGGAAATAAAGAACGGTTGGTCCCTTTAGGAGAACCCGCCGTTGAGGCAATAGAAACATTTGTTAAGGCTGGCCGTCCGGAGTTATTAAAGCATAGTAGTGATGTGGTTTTTCCTAGTTCTCGCGGCACAATGATGACTCGACAAACCTTTTGGTATAGGATTAAATTTTACGCCACGGTTGCCGGCATTAAGGTCCATTTATCTCCGCATACATTGCGGCATGCGTTTGCCACGCATCTATTAAATCACGGTGCAGATTTGCGCGTCGTGCAACTTTTATTAGGGCATAGTGATCTATCTACCACACAAATCTATACCCATGTAGCAACGGAACGATTAACGCAGATTATTGCTACGCATCATCCTCGTGGGTAATGTTACCTTAGTAAAGTAGAGTAGATCATAAAATGCGAATTAAGCAGGATTTTTATCTTAAAGATGAATACAATGGACCCTTATTGCGGTCTATTATAGCAAGCTCAGACCTTTAACACCGAATTTGGATACCCATAAGTAATGAACAATGTATTAATTAAACAAGCAATCTTAAGTTTATTCATCCTTGTCAGCATTAGTGCCTGCGCGCAAGAAGCAGAAGTCACAACGCTTCAATCAGCCTCTCTAGCGACGACCAATACTGTGGTATTGAGTGATGAGTTGATTGAAAAGTTTCAAAGTAACACGCGCTTAAGCATTTTAAATGTTGAGCAAGCGCCGTTAGATAACTTATATCAAATCACGACGGACCGCGGTATTTTCTATCTGTCCAAAGATGGACAGTTTTTTATTAACGCCGTTATCTTTAATCTTGATAAAGGCATGTTAAATGAAACAGATATCGCAATGAATGGTATCCGTTTGCAAAAAGTCGCACAAATACGCGAGTCTGGTATTGTCTACAAAGCGCCAAATGAAAAGTATATGGTCGATGTATTTACCGATATTACTTGTGGATATTGCCGTAAATTACACCGTGAAATGCAAGATTATCTTGATGCCGGTATTTCGATTCGTTACTTAGCTTACCCGCGCGAAGGACTTAATGGCGATGTGTATAAACAAATGCAATCTATTTGGTGTTCAGCCAATCCACAAGAGGCGATGAACCAAGCTAAAGGTGGTGATACGGTTGCGTCGAAAAGTTGCAAAAATGATGTTGCGACACATTATCAAACAGGCGCTGCGATAGGCGTGACTGGTACCCCCAATATTGTCTTAGCTGATGGGTCATTGATTGGTGGTTATCAACCTGCAAAAGCATTATTAGCTGAACTGAATAAGCGTTTAGGCGAATAATTTGTCACTATCATATTCTGTGCAACCGGCTTTCATCTCAGACTTAGCTATCGTGCCACGATCTATGCTGGGTGCCCTATCTGATAAGACGATTAATGCGCCAACCTCCTCGGTACTTAGTGCTGAAGATTTTTCAAGCCCTTATGGCGCGATGCTTGCTCGTATCTTTCGCACTCGTGGGATTGATTCGTTGTCAGACTTAGCCACGGGCGCCAAAGACTTATTACACTTCAAACAACTTAACGGTATCGCTCAAGCGGTGAACTTATTGGCGCATGCGGTGACGACACAGCAGCGTATAGTGATCATTGGCGATTTTGATGCTGATGGTGCAACTAGTACTGCGTTGTGTATGTTGTGTTTACGCGATTTGGGACTCAAGAATGTTGAGTATCTGGTACCTAATCGCTTTGATTTTGGGTATGGCTTGTCGCCTGAAATTGTCGATGTAGCGATCAAGCAATTTTCTCCAGACATCTTATTGACGGTCGATAATGGTATTGCTTGTCATGCTGGTGTCGCGCATGCAAAAGCACACGGTTTACAGGTGATTATTACTGACCACCATTTACCTGCTGCGACATTGCCCGATGCAGATGCTATCGTCAATCCTAACCAGCATCATTGTGAATTTGGATCCAAGCATCTTGCTGGGGTTGGGGTGGCGTTTTATGTATTAAGTGCCCTCAAAACTAAGCTGATGCAAGAGGGTTGGTTTAACGAGCAGCGCCCAGCACCTAATTTAGCGCAATATTTAGATATTGTGGCCTTAGGGACGGTTGCTGATGTCGTTAAATTAGATAAGAACAATCGAATATTTGTCTATCAAGGCGTGCAGCGCATTCGAGCCGGACGCTGTCGTCCTGGGATCCGTGCCTTATTGGATGTGGCAAGTAAGCCCAGTGATAAAGTCACATCAATTGACTTGGGCTTTATTTTAGGGCCAAGACTGAATGCTGCCGGACGGCTTGAAGATATGGCACAAGGTATCGAATGCCTACTAGCTGAAGATTATGATACCGCGCGTGGCATGGCCCATACGTTGGATTCATTGAATCGCCAACGTCGAGAAATCGAAGGTCAAATGCGCGACCAGGCCGAAGCGACGTTAGCTACGTTACAACTGGATCATGACATTTTACCGGATGGCTTGGTCTTGTTTGATCCTGACTTTCACCAAGGTGTGATTGGGATTGTTGCTGGGCGTATTAAAGAGCAATATTACCGCCCAACTGTAGTGTTTGCGAGTCAAGATGATGGAGAGCTTAAAGGCTCTGCGCGATCTATTCCTGGCGTGCATATTCGAGATGTGTTTGATGAGGTCAATACACGTCATCCAGGGATCATCAAAAAATTTGGTGGGCATGCAATGGCGGCGGGATTATCGATTGTGCCAGAACAGTTAGCGGCATTTAATTCGGCAATCCTCGAAGTTTTAGCCAAACACATGGCACAGATCCCCAATGAAGCACAAATTCTTAGCGATGGGCAGCTGGCTGCAAGTGACTTAAGTCTAGATTTTGCTAATGCGTTAATGCAATCAGGTCCATGGGGACAAGGTTTTGAAGAGCCTATTTTTGATAACGTATTTACCCTTGTTAATCAACGCATCGTCGGCGAAAAGCATCTTAAAATGGTGCTTCAGTTAGATAACGTGACGATTGATGCGATTGCTTTTAATGTAGATGTAGACGCATGGCCGAACCATCAAGTTACACAAGTGCATGTCGCGTACAAACTCAATATTAATGAATTTCGTGGACAACAGTCGGTCCAATGCATGGTGGTGAAATTTGCCCCCGTTAGATAAATTATTGCAACAGCACCCACAACTCACTCATTCTCAGGATATGAAGGTCACTTCGCATGTCCAGCGAGAGCAAGATGATTGGATTTTGCATACCGTCATGTTAGCTAACATTGATGTGCCGTTTGTGTTTAAACGCAAAAAACGCTATCAATCTTTGCAAGGGGCTAACGTTAATTTAACCTACTATCCTGCCTCGGTAATGATTGCTGGCATGGAAATGGAACAAATGCGTGTTGTCCGAATCAAAAGGTCATAATCATGAGAGGCGGCAATAGCGTCTGGGTTAATGGATTTGTATTACACCGTAGACCCTACCAAGAAACAAGTTTTTTAGTCGATATGTTTACCCATGAATTAGGTAAAATTCGATGCGTTGCTCGCGGCATGCGTAGTGCTAAATCAGATCGTAAAAGTGTATTGCAGCCATTTCAATCGGTTACCTGTGAATTATCAGGTAACGGTGAGTTAAAATCGGTTAAATCCGCCGAAATTAACGCAAAAGGTTATAATTTACAGCATACCGCTTTATTTTGTGGGATGTACCTCAACGAACTCATCAACCGCTGTTTACCTGCGAATATTCCTTGTCCGGATTTATTCGACCAATATCAACGTGCCTTATCACATCTACATGCTTCCCTAGAAATTAACGGTACCCTGCATGCAGCTCAAGAAGCAGCATTACGGGTGTTTGAATTATCATTGTTAAATGAATTGGGCTTTTTACCTGATATCAGTGTCGATGCACATTCGCAAGAAGCGTTGTTTGCAACGATGGATTATGTGTTTATCGCAGAAGAAGGGATGTTACTTAAACAATGGTATCCCCATTTACGCGCAGTGCCGGGTCAATGGGTTATCAATATGCTCAATGAAGAATGGGATCCTAACAGCTTAAAAACGGCTAAGTGGATTACGCGCCAAGCATTACAACCTTTATTAGGCAATAAACCATTAAAAAGTCGTGAATTGTTTGTATCAAAATAGCGATTAAGCCATAATTAACGCATTGTTTTTACTCAGAGAAATCCATCATGCAAATCAAAGAAGTCTTACTCGGTGTCAATATCGATCACGTTGCTACATTACGTAATGCACGTGGAACCTCTTATCCTGATCCGGTACATGCCGCAGATATTGCTGAGCGTGCAGGTGCTGACGGCATTACGGTACATTTGCGTGAAGACCGCCGCCATATTAATGACCGCGATGTTGAAATTTTAGCGCGTACGTTAAATACACGGATGAATCTAGAAATGGCCGTGACAGATGAAATGCTCGCGATTGCGAAGCGGACTAATCCTGCATTTTGTTGTTTAGTTCCGGAAAAACGTGCTGAATTAACCACCGAAGGCGGATTAAATGTCGCAGGTAACTTGTCCCGTATGCAAGATGCATGTGGCATGCTAGCTGAGCAGGGTATTTTGGTGTCGTTGTTTATTGATGCCGAGCCAGAGCAAATTGACGCTGCGGTTGCCTGTCAGGTGCCCTATATCGAAATTCATACTGGGCAATATGCAGACGCACCCACTATTGCTCGGCAACAACAAGAACTGGCAAAATTAACCGCAGGCATTCAATACGCGCACCACAAAGGTCTACATGTTAATGCCGGCCATGGTTTGCATTATCATAATGTGAAGCCTATCGCAGCGTTACCTGAGATTGTTGAACTGAATATCGGGCATGCAATTATGGCACGAGCGATGTTCGATGGACTGGGTAAAGCGGTGAGTGATATGCGCGCATTGATGCAAGAAGCTAGGTTGCAAGGACTCATCGAGTTGGGCCAATAATATGGCGATTGTGGGTATGGGTACGGATATAGTACAAATATCACGGTTTGGTTCATCACAAGAGCCTGCTAAACCTGAGGGATTAGCCAAAAAAATCCTCACTCCAGATGAGTTAGCCACTTATATCAATCATGCGCATCCACATCGTTTTCTAGCCAAACGCTTTGCAGTAAAAGAAGCGGCGGTGAAAGCGTTAGGCACTGGGATAGGTCATGGCGTAAGTTGGCAAAATCTATGGTTAACCCATACCGACAAAGGTCAGCCACAGCTACAATTTAGTGGTGGTTTTGCCGAATATGCAGCACAGTTAGGGGTCACGCATTCGCATACTTCCATTTCCGATGAACAAGCCTACGCAGTGGCGACTGTTATTTTAGAGGCGCAATAATCATGGCGCAATTTTTTAAAGCCAATAAACCTAAACGTCGCGGCACGCCATCATTACCGGCGCTGACCATTACGATTGACGCCTTAACATTACAAGGTCAGGGCTTATGTAAATCGCATGTGCCGATCATTATTGTTGATGGCGCATTACCAGGCGAAACCGTTAAAGTCTCAGTGACCCAGCAAAAGAAAAAAGTGTGGTTTGCTAAAGTATTGCAAGTAATTGAGTCTCATCCACAGCGGATTGCGGCACCATGCATGTTTGCCCAAGATCATACGCCAAAACAAACACCAATATGTGGTGGTTGTCAGTTACAATATGTCGAGCCAGAAGCATTATTGGCACTCAAAGAAACGGCGATTTCCGATTATGCCACGCATGTGTTACCACTGACTGAATTACCTTGGCTCAAGCCGGTATTAAGCTCTGATGCGTATCGTCGCAAAGCACGCTTAGCGATTGATGCGCGTGATGCGAACAATATCAAAGTAGGTTTTCGCCAAGCGCACAGCAATAACGTCTTAGCGATCGATCATTGTCTGGTGCTTGATCCACGTTTGCAACCAGTACTGAGTTATATTCAAGCCCACTGCCAGCAATGGGGATGGCTCAGCAATGTCGGTCACATGACACTGTTTGCAGCAGATAATGAAACGGTGTTAGCCTTCAATGCACAACGCCATCTCAATGCTGATGCATTAAACGCGCTGTCAGAATTAGAAGCACAATTAGCAATCCGTGTTACGGTGCATCAACAAGGATTGGTCAACGCCCCTAAACAAGCCGCTAAGTGGTATTTTTTACCGGCTTCAGGGCAAACTGACGCAAGTGCGTTAACCGTTCCTGACTTGTGGCTGTCTTCGATTGACGATTGTCGTTATCCGGTTGATTTAGATGATTTTGTTCAAGTAAACAAAAACCTCAATCACAACATGGTTCGTGCGGCGGTGGCCGCACTGGAACTTACCGGCACTGATAGAGTCTTAGATTTATTCTGTGGTGCGGGTAATTTTACCCTACCGATTGCCCGTCATGCTGAATATGTATTAGGGATTGAAGGTGTGCCAACTATGGTGCAACAAGCACAACGCGGTGCACAAACTTGTGGCATCAATAATGTCGAGTTTATTCATGCGGATCTAACGACTTCCGCTGCCTTGGATAAAATAAAGGCTGCGAACGTCAATAAACTACTGCTCGACCCCTCGCGTGAAGGGGCTAATGCAGTGCTTGAGTGCTTACAATACAGTGACTTAGAAAAAATTGTGTATGTTTCTTGCAACCCGCAATCGTGGGTGCATGATTGTGCATTAATTATGGCAAATGGCTTTACCCTCGAGCAGGTGCAAAGTTTTGACATGTTTAAAGGCACGACGCATACTGAATTATTGAGTGTATTTATACGTTAAACGGATAAACCCAAAGGACACGGTGTGGTAACGATTAGAACGGTACATCAACCTCAACGCCCTAGCTTTGATACATGGCTTGCTGGACTTGCGGTATCTGATGCAACACGAGAAAAATTAGCATCTATTTCAGACCAACCGGAGCTGTTGCTAATTGGTCAAGAAATGGTTGAGATCCTCCATGAACTTAATATGGATGATCAGACGTTGCAAGCGGCGCTAGTGTTTCCCTATTGTGAAATGCATGCTTTGAGCGATGCGGATATTGAAACTGAATTTGGTCGTCCCATCGCCGATCTGGTGGATGGTGTGCGTCAAATGGATGCAATTAAAGCGCTCCATGGCAAACATCAACATGATGAACAACAAGTTGATAATATCCGAAAAATGCTCATTTCGATGGTGGCAGACGTCCGCGCTGTGGTGATCAAAATGGCAGAACGGATCTGTACGTTACAACAAGTCAAAGAAGCCGATGAAGAAACCCGTGTGTTGGTTGCTCGTGAATGCTCTGCAATTTATGCTCCTTTAGCAAACCGCCTTGGGATCGGGCAGCTTAAATGGGAGCTTGAAGATCTCGCATTTCGCTATCTACACCCTAAACGCTACAAGGAAATCGCCCAATGGCTCGATGAAAAGCGTGCCGATCGACAAGATTATATTAATCACTTTGTATCCTCATTATCTGCTGCGCTAAAAGCGAACAATGTCGATGCGCAAGTATTTGGTCGACCTAAACATATTTATAGCATTTATAAAAAAATGCAGAAAAAAAACCTCTCGTTTGAACAGTTATTCGATATTCGTGCTGTACGTATTATCGCTAAGACCTTGCAAGACTGTTATGCCGTTTTAGGCGAGGTTCATGCAACTTATAAGCATATTCCCAACGAGTTTGATGATTATATCGCCACACCCAAACCCAATGGCTATCAGTCTATTCATACGGTCATAAAAGGACCTGAAGGGCGCACAATCGAGATCCAAATTCGTACTCAAAAAATGCATGATGATGCTGAGCTCGGGGTCGCTGCGCATTGGAAATACAAAGAAGAGCACACCAGTAAACTCTCCGCTGCCGAAGAGCGCATTAATTGGTTACGTAAAATTTTAGCGTGGCAAGAAGAAGTTGCCGAATCTGGGGATATTGTCGAAGAGTTTCGTTCGCAAGTCTTTGACGATCGTGTTTATGTGTTTACACCCACGGGGGATGTGATTGACTTGCCGGTGGATTCAACGCCGTTAGATTTTGCGTATTACATTCACTCTAATGTGGGGCATCGCTGTATCGGGGCTAAAATTGATGGGCGTATTGTGCCATTTACCTACCAGTTACAAAGTGGCGATCAGGTTGAAATTTTAACCGGAAAACAAATGAATCCGTCGCGTGATTGGATGCACCCTGGCTTAGGCTATGTGCATTCGTCGCGTGCGCGCGCCAAGATCCATACTTATTTTAAGAAATTAGACAAAGTTCAGCATCTTGCTGCTGGTAAAGATCTCATTGAACGTGAGTTGGCGAAGCTTAATTTACACCTAAAAGATGTGGCTAAAGCCGTCGAAAAATTCAATATGAAAACCAGTGATGATCTGATTGCTGCTGTCGGTGCTGGTGATGTTCGGGTCATGTCTTTAGTGCATTTTTTACAACAGTTACTGTGTCCTGAGCCTGAATTAAAGGCCCAAGATGTTATCACCAAAACAAGAATCAAACGTCCAACTAAACAAGGTAATAACAACACCATTGAAGTTGAGGGAGTGGGGCACTTAATGAGTCAGCTGGCGAATTGTTGTCAACCTATCCCCGGTGAGCCCATCCTTGGTTATATCACGCAAGGGCGTGGAGTCAGTGTGCATAAAATTGATTGCGATCAGCTTGCGCATTTATTGACGATGCATCCTGAACGGGAAATTGACGTCAATTGGTCGAGTGATATCTCTGTTGGGTTTGCGGCTGAGTTACATCTGAAATGCCACGATCGCACCGGCATTTTAAAAGATATTACGACGATATTAGGTAATGACAAAGTGCCAGTATTAGGGATCAACTCCAACAGTGATACGACCCAAAATACCTGTGAAATTGATTTGAAAATCGAGATAAAAGACGTCAATCGATTGGCACAGTTAATCAGTAAATTACGTAAAATCCGTTCAGTTACAGACGTTTATAAGACATCGTGATCGCTAAAAAATATAAGAGTATTATGCAACCACAACAGCGCCAACAATTTATCGATTTAACCCAGTCAGATCCGGTGACGGCGTTAGTCAAGATCATGCAACAACTGCGTGATCCGCAATCAGGCTGTCCGTGGGATATTGAGCAAACGATGCAGACCATCATTCCGCATACAATCGAAGAAACGTATGAAGTCGCAGATGCGATTTACTCTGGCGATCCGCAGCATATAAAAGAAGAGCTTGGTGATTTATTATTTCAAGTGGTGTTTTATGCGCAGTTAGGGCAAGAGCAAGGTTGGTTTGATTTTGATGATGTTGCTCAAGGCATGTGTGACAAACTTATTCGTCGTCATCCGCATGTGTTTACTGACCAATCGGAGTTAACCGCGCAACAGGTTGAAGCCCAATGGGAGGCGATAAAACAAACTGAAAAAGCGGGTTTACCCATTCCCACTTCTATTTTAGCTAATATCCCAACGGGTATGACGCCACTCATGCAAGCGCATAAAATTCAAAAAGCGTGTGCCAAAGTCGGCTTTGATTGGTCTGATATTTCACCTGTTGCGGATAAAGTAAAAGAAGAACTTGCAGAAGTGCAAGCTGCGATTGCGTCAGGCGACCAAGCGCATGTCCAAGAAGAAATTGGCGATCTGTTATTTGCGGTTGTTAATTTAGCGCGGCATGCAGGGGTGAAAAGTGAAGTGGCTTTGCAACAAGCCAATCGAAAGTTCACTACACGCTTTATGCAAGTAGAAGCACTCGTCGCGGCTGACCAACACGATATGCAATCGCTCGAACTTGATCGTTTAGAAGCGTATTGGCAGCAAGTTAAGCGCTCAGAGTCACAACCTAAGTAGTTAAATGAAACTATGAAGATAATTAACTCAGCAGCACTGTCGCTTGTAAGCGAGCGCGTCCAAAGCGTGACATTTTCTCAAATTCCTCATTGGCAATGGGTAAATATTGACAGTCCATCGGACTTTCACTGCCGTCTTCTTGAATGAAATACGGGTCATGCACAAAAATACAATGGGCGTCGTAACCAGACATGACCACCCAATGGGGCGATTTGCTTTGATCCATTCGATAGGTGCTAATCAGAATAAGCGGCAAGGCGCCATCATCAAACGCTGCGGTTAACTCTTTGAGTGATAGCGTGCTATAGGTGACCGGTATGGCTTGTTCAGTGCATTGTCGGGTGAAACTCTCGTGCACCCTTGTAATGACTTCTTTTTTTAACATATCTCGAACACCATCAACGAACAGCGGATTCGCATCACTAAGGCAAACTTGCGCATCCAAACCACGTTTTTTAGCCGCTAAGGCCAACCCCATAGGGTGACAGCCGCCGTGCCCCGATGTCATAAAGATCGTTGTGGCTTCGCGCCAAATATCCAATTCGTCTTCAGGAGTGACAGGGTAATCGGGTTGTAATGCACGCAATGCCATCTGTAATGATGCCGGGCCACAGGTAAAAGGTGTGCCTTGGGCTACCCACGGAACAAGTCTCGAAGTATGTGCAGGCGCTGCACCATGCAAACGTTTTTGCATTCTGATAGCATTAGAATGATCTTCATAATAATCATTATATTGACCAAATACCCGATATCCGAGCTTTTTATACAGCCCAATGGCTTGGCTGTTGGCATCACTGACCTCCAGTCGCAAAATACGACGACCACGGCTTATAGCAATGTCTTCACAATTGTGGATGAGTGCTTGGCCAACCCCTAAATTACGCGCCTGATTGGCTACTGCAATAGAATATAAGCGCGTTAAGCTCGTGCCGTGACGTAGATGCATCAATGCATAGCCCAATAACGCAGGTGCGCCATCATCATTACCTGCGGTATGGGTTACGGCAATAATTAACTCTGAAGCCGAGCTGGTAATGGCATGCCGAAAGCTACGTCGGTTTAAGCGATCACAATTAAATGCCTGAGTCTCTAATTGTAATAATGCCGCTACATCGGCGAGGATAGCAGGACGGATAGTCATTGGCTGATTCTGCGAGGCAACTGTGCTGGTTAGAGCCGGTGTGACACTCTGCTCAGCCTTGTGCACTTGGGAGATAGTTTTCATATAATAAAGACAGTGAAATATACGCTGAGTTTATGCTTAAGTGGGCGTAAAATATACTATTATTTACGCAAAAAATAATTGCTTTTTCGCACATTATTTTGATTGTCAAATACTGCAAATAAGCGCAATATCGCAACTATAAGCGTGACTGTATTAGTCACTCTTTTAGCGTTATATCAGAGCAGCATTAGACCTGTATTAAAACTATATTTCATCAATAAGGATAGCATTTACCGATGGCACAAACTTACATTGTCATTGATCAGCCCAAAGATTGGTCTGCGTTTTTCCCAAGTGAGCGCGTAATCACTTTTTCTCAATACCTCAACATGACCAATAAACAACAGGGTCGTGTGCGAGTCATTAATTTATGTAAAAGCACTAAGTATTTGTCAGACGGATATTATTGCTCGTTATTGGCTGAAAGTCGTGGTCATCATGTGATGCCGTCTGTCCGTGTACTTAATGATATTAGTAAAAAAGCATTATACAAAATGCAAGTTGCGCAGTTATTGCCTAATCTAGCTGAACGCTTAGGCACGCCAGAGCAACCCACAGAAATCAAATTTCATTGTGTGTTTGGGCATACCCCGCATCCAGAGATGCAAGAATTTGCACGCAAATTATTTGAAGCATTGCCTTGCCCGGTATTAGAAGTGACCATTAAGTTTCGAAAAACATGGCAAGTGAGTGATTTAAAAATTGTCTCACACCACGCACTGGATGATGCCTTAGAGACGTTGTTTGCGGAGTCGTTAGAAACGTTCAGTAATAAAGTGTGGAATAAATCTCGCAATATGCGCACGGCAAAGTTCGATTTAGCCATGTTAGTAAATGAACATGAAGCCATGCCGCCAAGTGACGCACAAGCACTGAAGAAATTTATTCAAGCAGGCAAACAGTTAGGTATTCAAGTGGATATGATCAGCCCTAAAGATATTATGCGGTTACCGGAATACGATGCCTTGTTTATCCGTGAAACGACTAATATTGATCATCATACTTATCAATTTGCGAAAAAAGCGGAGCAAGAAGGATTAGTTGTCATGGATGATCCCCAATCTATTATGCGCTGCACCAATAAAGTGTATTTAGCCGATTTATTTTCGACGCACAAAGTACCTTGCCCCAAAACTCGAATTGTACATAAGGGTGAAAAACACCTTGAAGACGCATTAGAAGCTTTGATTGATTATCCGATGGTCGTCAAAATTCCGGATGGTGCTTTTTCTCGAGGGGTGATCAAGGCCAAAGATCGCGCATCATTGACGGAAAGTTTACACACGTTATTTAAAAAATCGTCACTGCTGTTAGTGCAAGAATATCTCTATACAGAATTTGATTGGCGTATAGGGATGCTTAATAACAAGCCTATTTACGCGTGTCGCTATTATATGGTGAAAGATCATTGGCAAATTTATCAGCACAGTGAAAATAGCAGTGACAGTGGCGGTTTTGAAACGATTCCAACATTTGAAGTGCCGCGACGTGTCTTACAAGCAGCGATTGCTGCAACTAAACCAATCGGTGATGGGTTGTACGGAGTCGATATTAAAGAGATTAATGGTCGCGGATATGTTATTGAAGTCAATGACAATCCGAGCATCGATCGTGGTGTCGAAGATAAATATTTAGGTGATGAATTATATATGTTGATCATGGCTGAATTTTTGCGACGGATGCAGGCACAGCGCAGCTTACATCAATATAACAAGGGCATAGGTTAATTAATTCACAAAAACACTTTAAATTTGAAGCAATTCGCGTATAATTTTGCGCCTGCCCAGTTACACCCATCTGTGGGAAGATGGAAGGATCAATAGGCTCGAAGGGGTCAATAGTTGATTTGGCGTGTTTTTACATGGTGTAAAAGCATTCGTAACGTTTTAAAATTCGGGTGAATTTAACAATGAAAACTTTTGTTGCAAAACCAGAAACAGTTCAACATGACTGGTATGTAGTTGACGCTGCAGACAAAACATTAGGTCGCTTAGCGGCTGAAATCGCACTACGTTTACGTGGTAAACATAAGCCAGAGTATACACCTCACGTGGATACTGGTGACTATATTGTTGTCGTAAATGCAGAAAAAATTACTGTTACTGGTAATAAAGCCAAAGGTAAAATCTATTATGCACACTCTGGTTACCCAGGTGGCTTAAAAGATACTACATTTGAAAAATTAATTGCTAAGAAGCCAGAAATGGTTTTAGAAAAAGCAGTTAAAGGCATGTTGCCAAAAGGCCCACTAGGTCGTGCGATGTTCCGTAAACTTAAAGTTTATGCTGGAACTGAACATAACCATGCGGCTCAACAGCCTCAAGTACTAGACATTTAAGGAGCGAGACAATGGCAGATACTCAATATTACGGCACAGGTCGCCGCAAAAGCTCTACCGCTCGTGTTTTCTTACGTCCAGGTACAGGCAATATCGTAATCAACAAACGTCCAATTGATGTATTCTTTGGTCGTGAAACAGCACGTATGGTTGTTCGTCAACCATTAGAGCTAGTTGAAATGACAGAAAAATTTGACTTATACGTCACCGTAGCCGGTGGTGGTATTTCTGGTCAAGCTGGTG
Source organism: Glaciecola sp. (assembly GCA_029251505.1). Taxonomy (GTDB): domain Bacteria; phylum Pseudomonadota; class Gammaproteobacteria; order Enterobacterales; family Alteromonadaceae; genus Opacimonas. The sequence continues at coordinate 94,585 of JAQXDG010000187.1, forward strand.
CTATTCGCCACGGTATTACCCGTGCATTGATGGAATTTGATGAGACTTTACGTCCAGCTCTTCGTCAAGCAGGCTTCGTTACGCGTGATGCGCGTAAAGTTGAGCGTAAGAAAGTCGGTCTACACAAAGCGCGTAAGCGTCCACAGTTCTCAAAACGTTAATATTACGTTTCCAGTTCTGCAAAATGCCACTTCACAGTGGCATTTTTTTTGCCTTTTTATTACTAGTTGCGCCTATTTCACTAAGTTATAAATAAAATATTTGTGATAAATCAATGCAATATTCTATATAAGGCTATATCATTGCGCTACAGAATCTCACTGTAAAGCAGATAACCCAGTAAAGACGAACGTCTTAGCCGATTTTTGTAGATAAATGCCATGATAGACTTGTTTTTATTGAGGCTTTTCTTTACCATTTCGCGCAGTATATTATATTAGGTCGTATATCTACCCCGTGTAACTCCTTGCACCTGAGTAAGTATCTTCCAAGTTTTGGAGAAAAGTGGATGAGTAATGTGTCAGCAGATGCAAAACAATCAGCTTCAAATGAACAACCCCAAAGCAGTAACCGCCGTAAATTTTTAACGGTTGCAACTTCTGTTATTGGCGGCGTTGGTGCCATTGGTGCGGCGATCCCATTTGTAGCTTCATGGAACCCAAGCGCAAAAGCGAAAGCCGCTGGTGCGGATATTGAGGTTGATATAAGCGGCGTAGCACCGGGTCAGTTGATCCGAGTGATGTGGCGTTCTAAACCTGTATGGATTGTGCGTCGTACTCCGGAGTTACTTGCTAGCTTAGAAGGGATCGAAGATCAATTACGTGATCCAAGTTCAGAACAAGAACAACAACCTGCTTATGCGCAAAATCGCTATCGTTCGATTAAAGAAGAATACCTTGTTTTAGTAGGTATCTGTACGCATTTGGGTTGTTCACCACAGCATCTAGCTGACGGTGCATTCGCTGAATACGCAGAAGGCGTGCCAGAAGGATTTTTCTGTCCTTGTCACGGTTCTAAATTCGACATGGCTGGGCGCGTTTTTCAAGGTGTACCAGCACCATTAAACTTAGTTGTGCCACCATATCAGTTTTTGACTGACACGACTTTGTTAATCGGTTCAGATGCATAAGGGCACAATATTATGAATGGTTTTTTAAATTGGATTGAACAACGCATCCCAATGATGCGCGTGGCAAATATGCACGCGATTCAATATCCAGCACCGGTCAATATGAATTTTTGGTACGTGTTTGGCTTTTTAGCCACAATTGTACTAGTTAACCAAATCATCACAGGTATTTGGTTGACGATGAACTTCGAACCATCAGCGGAACGCGCGTTCTTTTCAGTTGAATACATCATGCGTGAAATCGACTTCGGTTGGTTGATTCGTTATATGCACTCTACGGGCGCCTCTGCGTTCTTTATCGTGGTTTATATGCATATGTTCCGTGGCATGATTTACGGTTCATACCAGAAGCCTCGCGAGCTGTTATGGGTATTCGGGATGCTGATTTACTTAGCATTAATGGCTGAAGCCTTTATGGGCTATGTATTACCTTGGGGACAAATGTCTTACTGGGGTGCTCAGGTTATCGTATCGTTATTCAGTGCAATCCCCGTGATTGGTCCAGATCTAGTGATTTGGATCCAAGGTGACTATGTCATCTCTGGTGCCACACTAAACCGATTCTTTGCTTTACATGTTATTGCGTTGCCATTGGTTATTGTGATTTTGGTGTTCTTACACATCATTGCATTGCATGAAGTGGGTTCTAATAACCCAGACGGTATTGCGATTAAACACAAAAAAGGCTCGTTAGCCGAAGAAGACAAAACTAAATACAAAATCCATGAGTACTATACGGATAAGTATGATATCGCTGATGATGTAGTGCCATTTTTCCCGCATATTGTATTAAAAGATTTAGTGGCGTTTAGCATTTTCTTAGCCGGTTTTTGTTACATCATGTTCTTTGCGCCAGAAATGGGCGGGTACTTCTTAGAGCATCCAAACTTCGAAATTGCGAATCCATTGAAAACACCTGAACATATTTTCCCTGTTTGGTATTTCACACCATTTTATGCAATTTTAAAAGCGGTGCCAGATAAGTTGTTTGGTGTCTTAGCGATGTTTGGTGCAATTGCTGCCTTGTTCGCATTACCTTGGGTTGACCGTGGTAGTGTCCGTTCGTGGAGATATCGTAGTGGGCTACATACGTGGAACTTAATTATCTTTGCGATTGTGTTCATTTTCTTAGGTTACTTAGGTGGTACACCTCAAGCTGACTGGAAAATCGTTGCATCACAAATTTTAACGGTTATGTATTTTGGTTTCTTCGGTTTACTATGGATTTATAGTAAAAATGAAAACACCAAGCCGGTACCTGAGAGGATCACTAAATGAAAAAGTTAATATTAGCGATCGCGTTATTGCTACCAAGCTTAGCGTTTGCAGCAGGTTCTAAGCATCCGTTAGACGATGCTGATTACGACCTAACCGATAAGGCATCATTACAAAATGGTGCGCGGATTTTCATGAATTACTGCCTTGGTTGTCACCAACAACAGTATCAACGATATTCGCGTACATTTGCAGATTTAGATATTCCTGAAGAAATAGGTCAAGAGTATTTACAATTCACGGGTGAAAAAGTGACCGATTATATAACGTCACCAATGCCTGCTGAAGCTTCTGCAACTTGGTTTGGTGCGCCGCCGCCAGATCTCACATTGGTAGCACGTGTTCGTGGTGCAGATTGGATTTATACTTATTTACGTACGTTTTATGTCGATGATTCTAAAACCTTCGGCGTAAATAACTTAACGTTCCCGAACGTAGGTATGCCGCATGTGCTTCAAGAACTGCAAGGTACGCCACGTATTTCTTATGAAGATGCATTAATTGATGGTGAAACAGTAAAGCGTTATGTTGGTATTCAATCTGACGGTGACGGTGAATTGAGCCCAGACGAGTATGACAAAGCCATTTTAGACTTAGTTAATTACTTGCAATATACTGGTGAACCATCACGTTTAGCATCTGAAAAAATAGGTAAGGGTGTATTGGTATTTATCTTTATATTCTTCATCTTTGCTTATTTATTGAAAAAAGATTACTGGCGAGGCGTGAAGAAGTAAAAAATTCATGTATAATCACAAAAAGGGGCAATGCGCCCCTTTTTTTAATGCTTGTCATAAATGCTCGCAAAGCGGCATTTTATAGGAGAAACATCAATGGCAGTAGCCACCAATAAACGCTCTATCATGACTCTGTTCTCAGATACGATTGATATCTATAGTCATCAGGTACGCATCGTCTTAGCTGAAAAAGGCGTCACCGTTGACATTAATTATGTTGACCCGACTAATCTACCTGAAGAAATGCTAGAGCTAAATCCATATGGTACTTTACCAACATTGGTTGATCGTGATTTAAATTTGTACAATTCACATATCATTATGGAATATTTGGATGAGCGTTTTCCACATCCACCATTGATGCCAGTCTATCCAGTTGCACGTGGTAACAGCCGTCTGATGATGCACCGCATTGAGCAAGATTGGTATTCTGTTGCAGCACAAATCTTCCGTGGCGAAGGTGATACTGAAGCGTTGCGTAATAACTTACGTGAAACATTACTATCATTAGCGCCTATCTTTGCTGAAACGCCATACTTCATGTCTGAAGATTTTAGCTTGGTAGACTGTTATTTAGCCCCGCTATTATGGCGTTTACCTGCGCTGAATATCACCTTATCAGGCGCGGGTAGCAAAGAAGTATTAGCGTATATGAAACGTATCTTTGAACGTTCATCGTTTGTTGCATCATTGACAGATCAAGAGCGCGAAATTCATAACCCGTTATAACTAATTCGTGATCACGAACATAATACGTAACTAAATCGTAATTAAACGAAATTATGTCGCAGCAACGTAGCACTAGGATAGAAGAATCAAGATATGAGTGAGTTTACAATGACATCTAACCAGCCTTATTTGCTTAAAGCATTTTTTGATTGGATAGTCGATAATGGACTCACGCCTCATCTTGTTGTTGATGCGACTCAAAACAATGTCAGTGTGCCGGCGCAATATGTTAATGACGGACAGATAGTATTGAATGTATCACCGGGTGCGTGTATGAATTTCAATATGACACCAGAAGGCATAAGTTTTCAAGCTCGTTTTGGTGGACAGCCGCATTACATTAATATTCCTAGTCACGCTGTATTAGCCATCTACGCACGAGAAAATGGGGCAGGTACAGTTTTCACGGCGGAATCAGATTTATCTATCGAGGATACCGATGAGGGTGTTGTAGAGCTATCGGATGGAATGTTGGAAGAAACTGTCTTAGATAGTAGCGATGAACTGTTAGATACTACAGGGGGAGCTCGAGTTAGTGGTGCACCAAGCTTAGGGATTGTTAGTTCGTCTCAAACCGAAAGTCGCCATGTAGATGAAACGTCAGAGCTGACCAAAACTGAAAAGAAGAAACCGACATTCACGATAGTGAAATAGCGACAAAACCTTAAAGACATAAAACGTCTTAGCGATTTGTCGCATTTTTATTATTGAATAATTTCAAATACCCGCACAACACTTTTAACATTGTTTATGTTTCTAGCGATTTCGACAGCACGAGTCGCTTGTTGATTATCGAGTAAACCCATTAAAAAAACATCTCCGCCATTGACAACCACATTGATCCGGTTAGATTCTATCTCTTCATTGATCAATAGTTTTGCTCGAAGTGCATTGGCAATTAAAATATCTTTTGCTTGCATCGATGTGCTCAACCGCATGCCAATTCGAATCTGATTATGTGATTTGCGTAAATAGGGGTCACCTGCCAGAACGGCATTGATTTGAGGTTGCCAAGTAGCATCATCCATTGTACCGGTTAATAATAGCTGGCGATTGAATACATCCACTTCAATATCAGACGCCTCGGATAATCCTTCAATTTCAGACAGACGTAATGATATACGAGCAACAGCATTCGTGTCATCTAGCTGAGTTCCGATAGAACGAGGATCCTGACTAGCTGTTGCACCGATGGTCGCAACTGCACCTAATGCAATGGCGGTGCAGCCTGTTGTCAAACTAACACAACTGATAGCTACCAACCCCATGATCAATTGACGATTACTACGACTCATTGCAAAGACCTCAAATGATGTGACTAGTTAGATTCAGGAAACAAAGCATCATCAATGCATTCACATAAATTGTGAATAGCCAATAAATGCACTTCTTGGATACGCGCCGTTCGGTTTGACGGCACGCGGATCTCAACATCATTCATGCCTAAGAAACCAGCCATTTCACCGCCATCTTTGCCGGTTAAAGCTACGATAGTCATATCGCGAGATAAGGCAGCTTCCATTGCATTGATTACGTTTCGTGAGTTACCACTAGTTGAAATAGCTAATAAGATATCACCAGGTTGACCTAGTGCACGAACTTGTTTTGAAAATATTTCGTCATAACTATAATCATTAGCAATCGATGTGATGGTGGAGCTATCAGTAGTTAATGCCATTGCAGGTAAACTTGGACGGTCACGTTCATAACGGTTAAGAAGCTCAGATGAAAAATGTTGAGCATCTCCGGCAGAACCACCATTACCGCAACTTAATATTTTATTACCTCGGATCAATGCTTCAACCATCATATTGGCGGCGTTGGCAATCGGTTCAGGTAACACTTCGCTCGCAGCGATTTTGGTTTGAATACTTTCGGTAAAACTTGCTTTGATATTATCAATCATATTAGATCCATTCATTTAGACACCTTTGTGCCACTTTGCTCGCGTACCATCTATAGCAATCAGATCAACACGATGCGCCACATGGTGTGGGTTTAACGCGTGCTTAGCCATAAATACATACATTGTTTTAACTACTTTGCGACGTTTTTGCTCAGTAAACATTTCTGTCGCAGCGCCATGACTTTGGGTTGTGCGATATTTTACTTCAATAAATACCCAACAAGCGCCATCGCGCATGATTAAATCTATTTCACCGCATTTTGCACGAAAATTTGCAGTAATAAACTGCAATCCTTGCTGCATTAAATACCGTTTTACTTTTTGTTCTACAACCACACCTAATTGATAGGCATGCTGAGGCTTACTCACTCGTCAATCGTTCAATTTGTCGAGTGGTTATTTTGGCACGCTGTAAAGTACGTGTCACTTGATTCTTATCATTTATTGCCAAGCTGCCAGTTAAACCAGGTAATAGCAACCCCTGAACTTTTTGTAATGGCTGGATTTTGCCGATTAAGTTTAATGCATCATATCCAAATGCGAATAGGCGTTTTTGCGCGGTAGAAGCTTCAGAAAATACGGTTTCATATTGAGCGAGTAATTCAATATTGAGCGTATCATCGAGTAACCAAGGCATATCAATAAAAATCACATTTTGTAAATCACGTAACGAGTTCTTGTTCAATTTATGATTATAACTACGCGAACTGGCAAATACAGGTTGTATCTCATCCGAGAAGGTACTTATGCTGGCTTCAATCATCGGATTAATCAATTCTGTTTGTTTCGCGTTAGCGAAGACGACAAACGCATCAATATCTTTGCGGTTACGTGTCACACTAAACATTTCTTGGCCTAAATAACGTTCTAGTATGCTAATTCTATCGCGGCTTTGTTGCACGCCGAGTGCATCACCAATCGCTTTACGCATTGATTTATTATCGCTAAAAGAAAGGGTAATGGTACTGGTATGTTGTGTGAGCGCTTGCCAGCGTGCGGTAAACGCTTCGGCCATACGGGTCGCTGTGCGATCCGGCGCATGAATTAATATAGGCTGTTGATATTGCTGAGTAAACATAAACTCGGCAATTTGTTCGGCTTCATCTTCGGGTGAAAGCGCAAAAAAAGTGTGATTACTTAAGCCCGTATTTGCTAAAAACTCTGTTGATGCTGTGGTGTCCAGTTGGGGAACCAATGAATCAGTGTCAAGCCGATTCAACCCTAACAATTGTTGGTTAGGTTTGATATGCGGCAGGATTAATTCTAATTTAGGTTTTAATAGTGGCCCAATAATTAAATCCGCATCGCTAATGGCTGCAATTAATGCTTCGTCGGTTTGCGTATTGGTATCCACAAAATATAACGATTCAATCATTTGCTCATAACCCTGCTGTTGTGATTGACTGGCTAAATAAGCGGCAACCACACCTTGTTTTATTTGTTGTGCTTGGGCAGCTAGACGTCCAGTTAGCGGCAGTAACACAGCAACACGCTGGGCAGTGTTGTTACGAATTTGCAACAAACCAATAATTTCGGAAGGTAAGTGTCTAACTAACGGATGATTCGGGAATTGATATTGAAACTGAGTTAACTGGCTAGCTAATTCATATTGGTTTAAGGCGTGTTCGCGAAGTATTTTAGTCAGGCGAATAAAGCCATCAATCTCTGAGTTACCAATCAATTGTAGTTGTTCATCTGGAATTTTTTGTGCCAAACGCCACACATAATTAATATCATAATCTTGTGATGTGACATGCGCCTTTACGGCATTGCGTGCATCAAACAGTGCTTCGTAAATTGCAGCTTTGGCATGCCATTGTTGTTGCTGTATTAATGACGAAGAGGTAGGTGCCTCAAGTAAAGTTAACTGAGTTTGGTAAGTATCAATAGGGTGAGCACATTGTGCTCGGTATAATTTTGCTTGAGCCAGTTGCTCTGAAGATAATAGTGCATAAATAGGTGATAGTACGGCATGTACGTGCTGACACTGTTGTGTGGTATTGGCTAACTCTGCTGCTTGCAGTAAATACTGATTGCGACTTATCGTTTGGCCATTATTCTCGGCTAGCTCAGCTTGATCAAGTAATTGCGTAAAGGTGAGAAATACAGCAGTGGCAGGTGTGTTCACTACTGGGGTGGACGTTTGAGTCGATTTGGGTGTTGTTGCCGAACACGCACCTAACCCTACAAGCAAAGCCAGTAAAGCCACACGACGCCAATTGAACAATGAAAAATTTATAGTCACTAGTTAATCCATAAAAGCAAGTGAATGAAAGCCATACATCAGTGTATAATGTGCATCATACTGTATTTTAAAAAGATCCGCATTATGTCTGACACAGGTTGTTTATATATCGTTCCTACTCCCATCGGTAATTTGCAAGATATCACACTTCGCGCATTGACGACCCTCAAATCTGTCGATGCGATAGCATGTGAAGATACTCGTCATAGCCGAGTATTGTTGCAGCACTTTAGTATTGATAAACCGACGTTTGCTGTACATGATCATAACGAATCTATGATGGTAAATAAAGTGATCCAAAGGCTAGAAAAAGGGGAGTCTATTGCATTAATTTCAGATGCCGGCACACCGCTGATTAGCGATCCTGGATATGTATTAGTGCACGCTTGTCGTGAAATCAATGCCAATGTAATTGCCTTGCCGGGTCCTTGCGCTGCTGTAACTGCATTATCGGGAGCGGGTTTACCTACTGACCAATTTATCTTTCGGGGATTTTTACCGGTAAAACAACAAGCCAAACAACAAGCGATTGAAGCATTACTGCATTCATATTGTACTAGCGTATTTTATGAAGCGCCTCGACGTGTATTAGATACGATGAAAATGATGGAACAATGTTTACCCGACACGATTACGATTGTAATGGCTAAAGAGATTACCAAAACCTTTGAGACATTCATCAGCGGTAGTGCGTCTAAAATTATCGAATGGTTAGAAGCTGAGCCTGCCCATCAAAAAGGCGAATTTGTACTTATGGTTGGTCCTGCCGAAAAAGACACCAGTGATATTTCATTAGATGCACAGACATTAATGCGTAGTCTACAGTCTCATCTGCCACCTAAAAAAGCCGCAGGTATAGTGGCAGATCACTACGGATTAAAGAAGAACGCCGTTTATCAATGGAGTTTAACGTAAGTTGGTTAATAGGAATGGTACGACTGCTTAATTCGTCATGACGATTATCGATATGTGGTGTGGCAACTATTCAAATCACTTTACTATCCGTAAAAGGTTAGTGAACTAAGCAATTATTATCCCTATGAAATTAGAGACCTTTTAAAAGGTCTTCATAATCATAGGGTTTTTTAGTGGTATGCTAGCCGCTTTAGTCTAGGACAAACGCCCCAAGAAATCTTCATAGGTAAATTCTCTAATCAGATCAAACTTGCCGTCTTGACGTAAGATCCCAATAGCAGGATGCTGTACTCCATTAAAGAAGGAGGTTTTGACCATGGTGTAATGCATCATATCTTCAAATACAATGCGTTGCCCCACTTCAAGTGGCTCTGCAAAACTGTACTCAGGTAACATATCTCCAGCTAAACAGGAGTTGCCACCTAAACGATAGGTAAACGCCAGCTCATCAGCTTCTTGCGCATCTTTGATGCTTGGACGATAGGGCATCTCAAGCACATCTGGCATGTGCGCGGTGACGGATATATCTAAGATCGCAATTGGGCCATTATTTTCAACAATATCAACAATCTCTGCGATTAACGGACCGGTTTGCCATGCAACGGCAGAGCCGGGCTCTAAGATAACATGTAGATGAGGGTACTTAGCTTTGAAATTATTAAGGACACGGACCAGATGCTCGATATTATAGCCGTGTTTTGTCATTAAATGCCCACCGCCAAGGTTAAGCCATTTCAGCTTCGGAAAATAACTAGAAAATTGTGTTTCGATGGCATTGAGCATGCGCTCGGTTGCATAGGAGTCGCACTCGCACAATGCATGAACATGGAAGCCTTCTATATCCCTTAAGTCTTGACCTTGAAGTTGTGCTGCGGTAATACCTAAACGCGAACCCGGTGCACAAGGATCGTATAAGGGCGTATCGGCTTCTTGATGCTCTGGATTGACTCTCAAACCCATACTGACATTGGCTTGAGCACAAACGTCTTTATGCAGTAAAAACTGCGCGACACTGTTAAATGAAATATGATCCACTTCTTGGACTATTTCTGGCATTTCAGCAGCTTTAAACGCAGGGGAAAATGCATGAACTTGTTTGCCAATGCGTTTAGCTAACTTAGCTTCCCATAAAGCACTGGCAGTTCCACCTTGTAAGTACTTACTTACTAAATCGAAACATGACCACATTGAAAAGCCTTTTAAGGCTAAAATAATATCGACACCCGTCGCGTTTTGCACGTCTTGCATGAGCTTGAGGTTAGCAATTAACTTCGCTTCTTCAAGCACATAACAAGGGCTTGGGATCGCAGGATTGTTGGTCCAATGTGGCATGTTATCTATTTCCTTTTACCGGGTTTATTTGCTAAATGGGCTGCTGTCACATTCCATTACATGCCATGGTAAACCGTGCTCATTTAACATTTTCATGAATGGGTCTGGATCCATTTGCTCCATATTGACGACGCCGGCTTGACGCCATGTGCCATTAAGCATTAATGCTGCGCCAATCATTGCAGGGACGCCGGTGGTATAAGATACCGCTTGAGAGCCGACTTCTTCATTACATACTGCATGTTCACAGTTATTGTAGATAAAGATGGTTTTTTCCTGACCATCTTTAATTCCTGTAATGTAAGTGCCGATACAGGTCATGCCCGTATAGCCTTCAGCCAGTGATCCTGGGTTAGGTAAGACCGCTTTTAAGAACTCTAATGGCGCAATTTGCTGACCAATAAAATCAATCGGTTCGATACTTGTCATGCCTATGCCTTCAAGTACCTTAAGGTGATTAAGGTAAGCATCACCAAACGTCATCCAAAAACGCGCACGTTTAATGGTAGGGAAATGTTTGACAATAGACTCTAGCTCTTCGTGATACATCAAATAAGAAGCACGAGTACCAATGTTTTGGTAATGCAGATCTTCACGAACACTCAATGGTTCGGTTTCTAACCATTCGCCATCTTGCCAATAACGACCACGTTGAGTGATTTCACGAATATTGATTTCGGGGTTAAAGTTAGTCGCAAAGGCTTGACCATGATCACCGCCATTACAATCAACGATATCTAAAGTATGGATCTCATCAAAATAGTGTTTAGCTGCATAGGCCGTATACACGTTAGTCACACCTGGATCAAAGCCACTGCCAAGTAGTGCCATCAAGCCTTTTTCGGCAAAGCGTTCTTGATAAGCCCACTGCCAAGAATATTCAAATTTGGCGACATCTTTAGGTTCATAGTTAGCCGTATCAAGATAATCGACATGACAGGCTAAGCACGCATCCATAATGGCCAGATCTTGATAAGGTAACGCTAGGTTAACCACTAAATCTGGATTGCAATCATTGATTACCGCTTCGACCTCATGGGCATGATCGGCATCAACGGCATACACTTTTTTGACTCGGTCAATACCGACTTCAGCTTGTAACGCTTCGCATTTAGAAACGGTACGTGACGCTAAATAAATTTCTGAAAACATCTCAGTTAAGCGAGCACATTTTTTGATAGTGACCGCAGCAACACCGCCGGCACCAATGATTAAAATTTTAGACATAGCAAGAACACCTTTGTTATTTTCGCGCATCCTATCAGAAGAATCTTAATTTACCAATATACAATTTGCTTATGCTGCATGCATAGTAAATGCTGGCCCAATAGTAACGTGTCCTGGTAGATAGGTAACAGGAAAATAATATTGTTGGGAAGCACCTGCATATAATGTCACATCTGCTACTATCACGTCAGTAAAAACCCGATGTTTTGCTTCAATAAATGCGATGTACAAGATGACTGAATTAGCGTTTTGGACATATTCAGTAAGTTGGGCAACACGCTGCTCTAAACGTTCAATCATCCCAACACTCGCTGATACATCGGTGTTCGTTCTTGTTTCTAGCGAAGACTGTGATGATTCAGATGAGCCGGATGAGGGCAAGTCATCATGATCAGACGTATCATCCAGTGCACTGCACAATACCGCTTGGATATCGCCATTTAAATCGACAGCAGCCAGTGGGTAAAACGTATCGTTATGACGCAGTAACGTTTCGCATACGGCAATGCTGGTGTTGAGCATGGTTTTGACGCTATGGGGTAATGTTGAGTAGGAAATGGTCATAGTGATGTTCCGGCTAAAAATGATGCTATTTAAACGACTTCAGGTTAAAAATAGTTCATTAGTATTAGTCGCGCATTCCCTGCAAACCGCCGGTGTGAAAAATAATAATGTTGTCGTAATGATCAAGTTGCTGATTTTTCATTAGATCTTGGACAGCGAAAAATGTTTTACCCGAATAAACGGGTTCAATAATAAAATTGTCGCCACTGAATGTTGAACAAAAATGCACGAGTTCTTTCGATGATTTGGCATATCCACCGATGTGATAATCAAGATTAATTGACCATGATGGTCGAGGGTGCGTTGATGTACCCAGTAAATCCTTGGTTGATTGGACTAGATAATCATCCGACTCTTGAGAGTGAGCCTTGAGCACGGCAATACCTAATATCTCCGTTTGAGAAAGCTGTTCATTTTGTTGTGCTTGAGCAACACCGTGTATGAGACCGGCTAAGGTGGCTGCTGTGGCCACTGGTGTGATAATGAGATTGCGCTGGTGAGTCAACGTTTGATGTAGCTGCTGCGAGAGTTCTTGAACGCTTTGTGCAACGCCGCGTAACGCCATGATAGAGGCACCGCCTTCAGGAATAATCAATGCATCGGGGTACTGAATTTGTAACGCATCAAGATAATCGCTGTCATATCGGCGTTTGTAATTAATTTTGGTACTCCAAATACATTCACCTTGCCATGAGGTGATGTCACGTAAGCATGGCGTTAAGCGTCCCGAATAATCACCGCGTATTATCGCATGGAAAGGAATACCCAACGTGTGACAGGTATACGCTAAGGCATGTAAATGATTGGAATAACCGCCACCAAAGCTAATAATTCTTTGCGGTAAGCGCTCAATTTGTGTGAATGAGCCGGCTAATTTACGCCATTTGTTACCTGAGATAATAGGATGGATAAGATCATCGCGTTTGACCCACAACCTTGGTGAAGTCTCGATATCATCTTGCGCTGAAACCTGGCCAAACGAAAATGACTGCAACGGGGAAGGCAGTTCAATGGACAATTTTTGGTGTATATTAAATAAAGACAAAGTGATCAAAGCATGGCTAAAGTCGGTAAATACTAGCATACTCTTAAATAATTGATACCAAGAGAAACCGTGATGATTTGCAAACAACGAACAACGACAATCGCGATGAAATTAAAAGTTATTCTAATGATTTCCTTAACCACGTTTTGGGCTGTTTCTTTTATTGGTAGTGTCTCGCTAGCGCAAGCTCAAGTTCAGGTATCGATGAGTTCAAGTAATGCGGTTACTGTCCCTGCATTTGTCGAGAAGGATTTATCGGCGGCACGAGTGGTCGGTCAAAGTCGACTGACGATGTATTTTTTCAAAATTTATGATGCAACTTTGTATGCGCCTTTTGGTCAATTTGATAAGACTAAACCGTTTGCGTTATCGCTGGCTTATTTACGCGATTTTGATGGAGCCGATATTGCACAGCGTTCCATTGATGAAATGCAAGATCTGGGTTACACAGATAATGCGGTGTTAACGCGATGGCGAGTACAGATGGAGCAAGCGTTTCTGAATATTGCCAAAGGCGATGTGTTGACGGGGATGGTTGACGAACAGCAGCATACACAATTTTATTTTAACGGTGAGGCAACCTACAAGATTTCCGATCCGTTGTTCACGCAAGCGTTTTTTGCAATTTGGTTAGATGACAACACCTCACAACCTAAAATGCGCAAACAATTATTAGGACAATCTAAATGAGTACAACGATGATTCACAGACTAACTGTAAAGATAATCTTTATATTTCTGATGGCTTTAATGGTGAGCGGGTGCTCACTAACTATTGATGGTAAAGACTACCAAGAACAAGCGCCGACGTTTAACTTAGTCGAGTTTTTTGATGGTAACGTTACCGCATGGGGGATCGTACAAAATCGCTCTGGGGAAGTCGTTCAACGATTTATTGTCAACATTGATGGCAGTGTTCAAGGTGATGAATTAGTGTTAGATGAAACGTTTCAATACATCATTGGAGAGGGAGTCACTGAACGCGTGTGGCGCTTACAAACTAACGCTGATGGCACTTTTACTGGATCAGCAGGTGATATCGCAGGTTTAGCGACGGGTACTGCTCATGGTAATGCCTTTAATTTCATCTATGAAATGGACTTGGCCGTTGACGGGTCGACCTATCGTGTGGCGTTTGATGATTGGTTTTTTGCAATTGATGAGAGCACATTGATGAATCGTTCTTATATCAAAAAGTTTGGTTTGGTGATGGCTGAGGTGACGATATTTATGCAACGCCAGCCATCATAAATACGCATTTTTCTTTTTGCCCGGTTCATAAAAGAAACTTTTACTTGGATTGTAAGGGGTAAAGTTCAATGTTTTGCCTTCCTGACACACTGCTTGTAGTTGTTTCCAATATTCTGGCGTCATCAAATCACCGTGAAGTTCTTTGAGGCAATCTTTGAGGTGTTTTTTGCCGACAATAAAGTGTTCAAACTGCTCAGGGAACACATCATTAGGTCCAACTGAGAGCGTATCCACGGCGAAAGGGTCGTCTGATTGTGGGATTGCTCGGAAATTTCGCTCATTCATGTAACAGATCTCATCATAATCATAAAATATCACCCGACCATGTTTGGTGATCCCAAAGTTTTTATGCAGCATATCCCCAGGGAATATATTGGTTAGTGCGATTTGTTTGATACACAGACCGAGTTCATCAATGGCATGACGGATTTTGGTTTCATCGGTTTCATCACGTAAATACAAATTCAACGGGATCATACGGCGTTCAATATAAAGGTGGTTTAAAATCAATTCGTTGCCTTTGATTTCGATACTACTGGCGCAAGTTTCTTGTAGATATTCGAGTAATGCTGGGTCAAAGCGATCCAAAGGAAACGAAAAATTCATATATTCATGCGTATCCGCCATGCGACCGACCCGGTCTGAGGTTTTGACCAAACGATACCGGTCTTTGACGTATTCACGGGTGATTTTTTTGCTTTCGGCAAATTCATCTTTAATGACTTTAAACACCACACCATAACTGGGTAAATGGAACACCGCCATGACCAGACCTTTGATACCGGGTGCCAATTCAAAGTTATCCGTTGATGCGGCGACATGGGCGATATAATTGCGATAAAACTCGGTTTTACCGTGTTTGTAAAAGCCCAATGACATGTATAGCTCAAATTGTTTTTTGTTGGGTAGCAGTTCTTGTAAAAAAGCGACCAATTCAGCGGGGTGTTGGGTATCAGCCATAAAATACGAACGAGCAAAGCCAAAAATAATACTCAGGTCTTTGCGATCAGTCAGTAACGCGTCTACAAATATCTCATGGAAACGGTTGATCCTCAGTGCAATCACAAATGGGATCGTTTCATCGGGCATACAGATGCGCCCAATTAAGTAGGCTGCTTTTCCGCGATAAAACACTGGCTTGAGCATTTCAACCGTATGGACACTGGTTAACTGTTCAGGGGTCAAAAGTTGACGTAAACCGTGATCTAAATTACCCAAATCACGGGGTAAATCCGCCAGCGGCGTGTTGAATCGATACACCGTAAATATTTCTTCAAACATGTGCCTCACTGTGCCGGTGGTATCAAATGCATTGATGACATGTAACCGATCTGGGCCAGGTAAATAGCAACGTGTTGAGTTGACGTACATCATACTGTCGTCAATTTTTCCGTGTTGAAAGATCCGGCAAATCACCGAGTTATAGAATGTTTCTGCTAGTTCGAACTGCGGGTGCGTGGCTAATAGCTGGCTGAACTCATGTTTGAGTGCGTGCCAAAATTGAGTTGGTTCTTGTGCTGGATTGAGCGCATTGTAGAGTTCTGTCACCACATCGGAAACACTTTGGTCATAGTGATTAATCCGATCTCGATTGGCTTGTTGGGATTCTGTCCATAGACGTTTCTCGAAACGTTCTTGCGCCCCGCGCGTGATCCGAGAATACCAGCGGTAGTTTTTTTCAAATCCACTCATTATTTGATAAGCGATTTTTTTAGCGCGTTGCATACAGTTCCTTGTTAATGAATCCTGACCTTATCATGCGGGGAAATAAGATATAAGTGCAGATAGACATTAGTCTCAACGGTTGTAGCTCGCTATTTTTGACGGCTTATCCCGAATGTCTTTGTTATTACAGTGATTTTGAAGAGATACATTGCATGATAGTAACTTTTCAGTAGCATATAAGCCTATGCCGCATGCTCCTTCCTTAACTCATCCATTTCCCAAACATCTCTCGTCACCATATCCAATCTCTCAGTTGGCCAACATCTCAAATCGGAAGAGCTTTGACACAAAACACCCGACCAGTCACTTTCAGGTTGACATTTAGACGTCTATACGGCAAATTAGGCACATGAATAAAACAAATAACACTAACGACATGATTATTATTACCACCCTTCTCGGGGCGGACGTTGGTTAGTGCATATTCACAAATCATCTGAAGCCCGCTAAATTAGCGGGCTTTTTTGTTTTCAGAGCAATATTTTTGGCGTATTTTATACGTGGTTAATACGTATGTTACGTGTTAATAAAGGAACTAGGAGTCCATATGAAGGTTTTAAAGTTTGGTGGTTCATCACTTGCCGATGCAACGCGATATCAAAATGTCGCCAAGATTGTGGCAAGCATTCACCAAACCGATGGTGCAGCGGTCGTCCTCTCAGCACCTAAGGGCGTCACCAACGCACTTTCATTATTAACCGAACAAGCAGAGCAAGGGCTTGATTTTGGTGAGTTGCAAGCTAAGCTTGCCATGACCTTACATAGTATTGCTGACGAGATTGCTCAAGACATCCCTAAGTTTGATCTTCCTGCCGTAAAACAGGTTATTGACTCAACGCTGGATTATCTTGATAAACGTTTAAACGGTATTAAGCTTCTTAACTGTGCACCCGATACGACTGCTGCTGAGCTAATGAGCTTGGGTGAATACATCTCGGTTAATTTGTTAAGCCATATTTTTCAAGCGCAAGGTGTCGTCACGACAATTCTTGATCCAGTTGAGTACATTATCGCTTCAGGCCCTTATTTAGATGCCATCGCTGATGTGTCAGCTTCCAAAGCTCGCTTTAGTGACGTTGATAACTCTGGCAAGACCTTATTAATAATGCCGGGTTTTGTTGCCGTTAATCCAGAAGGGGAAAAAGTCACCCTAGGACGCAATGGTTCGGATTATTCTGCTGCCATCTTAGCGGCATGTATTGATGCGTCAGTATGTGAAATTTGGACTGATGTGGATGGAGTCTATAACGCCGATCCAAATCAAGTCGAAGGCGCAGTCTTGATGGACAAGCTGACATACGAAGAAGCGATGGAGTTATCGTATTTTGGTGCTAAAGTCTTACATCCTAAAACTATTGGTCCGATTGCCCAGCATCATATTCCTTGTTTAATCAAAAACACCTTAAACCCCAGTGCACCGGGTACCTTAATCAGCTCAGAGAAAAGCGAAAAATGGACGAGTGTTAAAGGCATTTCCAATCTTGATGATATGGTGATGTTTAATATCGCCGGTCCAGGCATGAAAGGCATGGTCGGTATGGCGACACGTATTTTTGATTCGTTGGCCAATGCGTCTATCTCGATTACCTTAATTACCCAGTCTTCATCAGAGTACAGTATTTCATTTTGTATTCATGCCAAAGACCAATATAAAGCCTTGGACGTGTTACATGATGAGTTTGCCTTAGAGTTGCATAACAACTTACTGGAGCCGATTGATGTGCGTGAGGACTTATCGATTGTCACCTTAGTGGGTGATGGCATGAAGCAATCTCACGGTATGGCGGCGAAGTTTTTCCAAGCCTTAGCGCAAGCCCGTATTAATAACATCGCCATTGCGCAAGGCTCATCAGAGCGTTCTATCTCAACGGTCATTGAAGCAAGTAAAGCCAAAAAAGCCATCAAAGTAGTGCATCAAAACTTCTTCTCTGAACAACAATGTATTGATGTGTTTTTGATTGGGTGTGGCACGGTGGGCGGCGAGTTATTGCGTCAAATCAACAAGCAACAACCTGTCCTCGCTGACAAGTCAATTCGTTTGCGTGTCTATGGTATCGCGAACTCCAAACAGATTTTGTTTAACGACAATGGCATTGATTTATCTGATGATGCTCAGTGGCGCAGTGATCTGCAAAACAATGGTCAAGATTATGGTCTGAAAGAGCTACAAGCGTTTGTGGTGAAAAACAGCCTGACCAATCCAGTCTTTGTGGATTGTACTAGCTCACAAAGCGTGGCAAGTCAGTATGTTGATATTATCAACGCAGGTTTTCATATTGTGACCCCGAACAAGAAAGCCAATACGGACAGCGCTGAGTTTTACGCACAAATCAAAGCGGCTGCGCAAAGTAATAAACGCCAATATTTGTATGAAACCACCGTTGGTGCTGGTTTACCTGTGATTGATAATTTACAAAAACTGGTGACTGCTGGTGATCAGCTACATACCTTTGAAGGGATATTATCGGGTTCGTTGTCATATGTATTTGGCAAATTAGAAGAGGGGTTAAGCCTTTCTGAAGCCACCATCGTCGCTAAAAGTAACGGTTTCACAGAGCCGGATCCGCGAGACGATCTCAGTGGAACCGATGTTGCACGTAAACTGCTTATCATGGCGCGTGAATCCGGTATGGAACTGGAGTTATCGGATATTGAGATTGAATCTGTGTTACCGCCAGGCTTTGATGATAGCGGTGACATTGATACGTTTATGGCTAATTTACCTAAGGCAGATGCCCATTACGTTGCCTTATCCGCCGCCGCGCAAGCCAAAGGCGAAGTACTGCGCTATGTCGGTCAAATTAATCAAGGTAAATGCAAGGTAGCCATTCAATCTTGTCCTGCGACGCATCCCTTAGCGGCGGTTAAAGACGGTGAAAATGCCTTAGCGATTCATTCAGATTATTACAGCCCAATCCCGTTTGTTATTCGTGGTTACGGTGCGGGTGCAACGGTTACGGCTGCCGGTGTATTTGCCGATGTATTAAGAACCTTAGCGTGGACTCAAGAATTATGAAATTAACCGCATTTGCGCCTGCTTCTATAGGTAATGTTAGTGTTGGCTTTGATGTATTAGGCGCTGGCTTAGCACCGATTGATGGCACCTTGCTAGGTGATAAAGTCTCGATTGAATCAGCGGAGTCGTTTTCTTTAGAAAGTACAGGTCGGTTTGCTGACCGTCTACCACCAGGCATGGAAAACAACATTGTCTTTGCCTGTTATGAGTTTTTTAATACCGCATTGACCCTTAAAGGTGTGGACTTGAAATCGTGTAAAATGGCACTCGACAAAGCCCTTCCGATAGGCAGTGGTTTAGGCTCTAGCGCCAGTTCCATTGTTGCTGCATTTTATGCGTTAAATGCCTTTTATGACTATCCATTTGATAACAATGAGTTGTTATATATGATGGGTGAATGTGAAGGTGAGATCAGTGGTAGTGTCCATTATGACAATGTAGCACCGGCGTTATTCGGTGGCATGACATTAATGACGGGGCTACAAAATCCAATTTGTGAACAAGTCCCCGTATTTAAAAACTGGTACTGGGCAATGTGTTATTCTGGTATTAGTGTCTCAACGGCTGCTGCGCGTGAAATATTACCTAAGCAATTTGATATGGCGACAACGTTAGCGTTTGGTCGTCAATTGGCTAATTTCATTCATGCCAGCCATACTCAAAATGAAGCTCTCGCGGGCCAAGTATTTTTTGATGTACTGGCTGAAGAACATCGTCAGGTGTTATTACCGCATTTTGCGCAAAGTCGTGAATTTGCAATGGCACAGGGTGCAATTGGTTTTGGGATCTCAGGGTCAGGGCCAACCGTCTTTGCGGCTTGCAAAACCCAAGAACAAGCACAAACGATTGCTGATTATTTAGCACAAGAATATATTCAAAATGAAGATGGCTTTGCCCACGTATGCAAAATAGATACGCAAGGCACACGGTTAGTCTAAATTACACAACATATTACAATTGAAATTGAAAGCGAAAGGAACAACCATGCATTTGGTGAATTTGAAAGACAGTACACAACAAGTGAGTTTTAAAGAAGCCGTCAAAACCGGTCTTGGTCGTCAACAAGGGTTGTTCTTTGTTGAAAGTATTGAACCGTTAGCGGATCTGGATAGTGTATTAGCACTGCCGTTGGCTGAGCGCAGTAAAGTCATTTTAGGGCATTTGATTGGCGATGAGTTCACCCCTGAACAGCTAGGTGAGTTAGTTGATAACGCATTTACGTTTCCTGCGCCAGTAGTCCAGATCAGCGAACATATTCATACCTTAGAGCTGTTCCATGGTCCTACGTTAGCGTTTAAAGACTTTGGTGGCCGCTTTATGGCACAGTGTTTGACTGACATTTCTCAAGGTGCGCCAGTTACGATTTTAACGGCAACATCAGGTGATACAGGTGCTGCGGTAGCCCATGCTTTCTATGGTATCGATAACATCAATGTGGTGATTTTATTCCCTAAAGGCAAGATTTCTCCGTTACAAGAAAAACTCTTTACCACATTAGGTGGCAATATTCATACGGTAGCAGTGGATGGCGATTTTGATGCCTGTCAGGCGATTGTTAAAGATGCTTTCGAAGATGAGCAAATGCGTAATGAGTTACACTTAAACTCCGCTAACTCGATCAATATCTCCCGCTTAGCTGCCCAAGTTTGCTATTACTTTGAAGCATTTGCACAGCTTGATGAAGCTGCACGTAAAGAGTTGGTCATTGCGGTACCGAGTGGTAACTTTGGAAACTTAACTGCTGGCTTAATTGCCAAGGCAATGGGCTTACCTATTAAGCGTTTTATTGCTGCAACGAATCTCAATGATACTGTACCAAGATACCTTGAAGAAGGTGAGTGGTCGCCTAAAGATACGATTGCCACTTTATCTAACGCTATGGATGTGAGTCGTCCTAATAACTGGCCACGCATTGAAGCGATGTTTGAAAAAGGGATGATTGATAAAAATATCCTAACGGGTATGGCGATTGATGAAGATTGCACGCAGATGGCAATGAAACAATTGCAAGCATTAGGCTACACGAGTGAGCCACATGCTGCGTTAGCATATCGTAGTTTATGCAAATCATTACAAGACGGAGAAACGGGGTTGTTTTTAGGTACGGCTCATCCGGCTAAATTTCGTGAGTCAGTAGAAAATATTTTGGGTGAACCCCTTGCTCTACCTCAACCTCTAGTGGATGTTGCAGGCAAAAACTCATACGCAGTAGAAAAACCTGCAGACTATGCCATAATTAAGCAACATATGTTTGATTTACTCAAGAAATAAATCTTGAGCCGGTCAGGTTTTATTGCAAAATAGAGGTTCTATGGCCAGTTGGGATACGTTTTTACAAGACCAGCAGGACGCATCATATTATAAGGATATTCAAAGTAAGCTAGCGGATAAGCGTGCCAGTGATGAACCTGTGTATCCTCCTGAGGATCAGGTATTCAATGCATTGCGGCAATGTGCTTTAGAAAATGTCAAAGTGGTTATTTTGGGACAAGATCCTTATCACGGAGCAGGGCAAGCTCACGGCTTAAGTTTCTCCGTGCCCCATGGGGTTGCGGTTCCACCATCACTTAAAAATATTTATAAAGAGTTAGCAAATAGCATTCCGGGGTTTATGACTCCGGAGCATGGCTGTCTGGAGCATTGGGCACAACAAGGGGTGTTGTTGTTGAATACAGTTTTAACCGTCACTAAAGGACAAGCCCACTCTCATGCTGATATAGGCTGGCAGACTTTCACCACTAAGATTTTAGAGACAGTCGCGCAGTCACAACCTAATGTGGTATTCATGTTATGGGGAGCACATGCACAGAAATTTGCTAAGCAAATCCGTCAGATTGATTGCAAGCACCATTTGATCTTGAATGCACCTCATCCTTCGCCATTATCAGCGCATCGGGGATTCTTCGGTTGTCATCACTTTTCACATGGCAATGAATGGTTGGTCAAAAAAGGCTTATCGCCCATTGACTGGCAAGTGTAACTGACTCCAAGACCATTCAAGGTAATAACGAAAAAAGGGTAGACACTTCAGTATCTACCCTTTTTAACTTAACCTTATAAAACATAACCTTTCAGTAACCATCGTCTGAAAAATCGTAATCGTAATCGTAATCGTAATCGTAATCGTAATCAAAATCCAGCGCATTGAGCTCTTTGCGCAAACGATTATCTTCCTTAATCGCCTCGATTTCCTGCCATTTACGTTTTTTGTTTTTACGTTTAGCTTTGTTTGAATGATGTTCACTTTCTAACATGATTGATTCTTCCATGAAAACCTCCGTGTATGATGTCGAATCTTCTGACATCCGAGTAATGTTACGATCAATGTAACGATTATTATAAGGGTAGTATTCAAATGACATGGGTAAATTTCCTTACGTGATTTACCCATATAACTTAAACACAATATAATAAAGTTTCATGACATTTCATTGACTAAATCATGACAGTTGCATGATGTATTTATTATTAATCGGCAATTTTCCAATAATTGAATAGATATTTTTGGTCTATAGAAC
>JAQXDG010000143.1 GCA_029251505.1 Glaciecola sp.
CCTATACCCATCATTCAAAGCGTGTTGAACGCACGATAGATGTGCGAAAATGGCTAAGTATGTTAGTACTAACTACGGTTTTGGTTTTGATTTCTAGTCGTTCCACTCATTCTGTTGATGAAAACATTCAACGTGTGCAATTAGTCAAGCAAGGCTTATTAGCACAACAAGAAATTGTCTTTACACTACAACAGGAAAGCCAGCTCGAAGTCCAATCATTGGTCAATGAGTTAGCTAAGATAGAACATAAGTTAATGTTGCTGAGCATGCAACAAGTTCAATTAGCCAAAAATACAAATCAACAGCTTAACTTTTTTGATGTTCAAGTTGAACCTAACAATATCATCGAGATACCTGAGCAATCGTTAAATATTCAATCGAAGTTAACGAATTTAAATGACAAGTTGGTTCAACAGATAAACCAGCTTGATGCCCTTGAAAAAATCCTCAACCACACCCATATAGATGAAGAGCAATATGTTGCAGGAAGACCAATTAATAAAGGTTGGTTATCCTCTTACTATGGCATGCGTGATGATCCTTTCACGCAAACTCCGGCTATGCATAAAGGCATCGATTTTGCTGGCACAGAAGGCGATGAAGTTATCGCTACTGCGGCTGGAATTGTCACCTGGTCTGGTGAGCGTTATGGCTACGGTAATTTAATCGAAATTGACCATGGTAATGGCTTAGTTACACGTTATGGTCACAATAAAGAACTAATAGTAAGTGTCGGTGAGGTTGTAGTTAAAGGCCAAGAAATCGCACTAATCGGGAATACGGGTCGCTCAACGGGCGCTCATGTTCATTATGAAATTATCAAGAACGGTACACAGATAGACCCGTTGCCATATGTCTATCGTCAATAATCAACGGAATTAATTAACCCATGTTCACATCAATTGCACGCAAAGTTTTCGGTAGTCGCAACGATCGCCTTCTAAAAAAAATTCATAAAGCGAATCAGCAAATAAACGCGTTTGAAGAATCTCTCCAAGCATTATCTGATTCTGAACTGCAAGCTAAAACAGCTGAGTTCAAAGCTAAAATTGAAGCGGGTGCGACACTTGATTCATTGTTACAAGAAGCGTTTGCAGTTGTTCGTGAAGCGAGTGTGCGTGTATATGGTATGCGTCCTTTTGATGTGCAATTAACCGGTGCAACCGTGTTACATCAGGGGAAAATTGCTGAGATGCGCACCGGTGAAGGTAAAACATTAACCTCAACCTTAGCGACGTATCTCAATGCCATTACCGGTCGTGGTGTGCATGTTATTACGGTAAATGATTACTTAGCAAGACGTGATGCCGATTGGAGTAGAGATTTATTTTCATTTTTAGGATTGAGCGTAGGTTGTAATATTCCAGGTTTAGGACATGAAGAAAAACGTGCCGCGTATACTTGTGATATTACCTATGGAACCAACAACGAATTCGGTTTTGATTATCTGCGCGATAATATGGCATTTAGCCCGAATGATAGGGTGCAACGTGAACTGCATTATGCCGTCATCGATGAAGTTGATTCGATCCTAATCGATGAAGCTAGAACACCATTGATTATTTCAGGTGCTGCCGAAGATAGCTCTGCAATGTACAAGCAAATTAATGCATTGGTGCCTAAACTGCATCAACAAGAAAAAGAAGATGAAGAGGGCATTGAAGGTGATGGCCATTTTACGATAGATGAAAAAGGCAAACAGGTCTACTTAACGGAGAAAGGTCAAATCTACGTTGAAGAATTATTGTTAGAAGCGGGTATATTAGGGGCTGAACAATCTTTATTTGCCTCTGCAAATATTGCCTTGTTACAGCATGTCAACTCGGCATTAAAAGCACATAAATTATTTACCAAAGACGTTGATTATATCGTTAAAGACGATGAAATCGTTATCGTTGATGAACATACCGGCCGAACCATGGAAGGACGTCGTTGGTCTGAAGGTTTGCACCAAGCTGTTGAAGCCAAAGAAGGCGTTAATATTCAAAATGAAAACCAAACGATGGCTTCTATTACCTTCCAAAACTATTTCCGTTTGTATGAAAAATTAGGTGGGATGACAGGTACGGCTGATACCGAAGCCTTTGAATTTCAACATATCTACGGTCTTGAAACTGTCGTCGTTCCTACGAATCGTAGTATGGTCAGAAAAGATATGCCTGATCTCATTTATATGACAGTCGAAGAAAAATACGATGCGATTGTTGAAGACATTTTAGCCTGTGTGGCTAGTGGACAGCCGGTATTAGTAGGTACGGTATCAATTGAAAATTCAGAATTACTATCTGGCGTATTGAAAAAACAAAAAATCAAACACAAAGTACTGAATGCCAAATTCCATGAACAAGAAGCAGATATCGTTGCTCAAGCTGGTATGCCAGGCGCAGTTACTATCGCGACAAATATGGCTGGTCGTGGAACTGATATTGTATTGGGTGGTAATTTACAAGTTGAATTAACGGGTGTTACAGATCCTGCTCAACGTGAAAAAATCACCGCAGCTTGGAAAGAACGTCATGATGCCGTGCTAAAGTCTGGTGGTTTACATATTATCGGTACTGAACGTCATGAATCACGTCGTATTGATAATCAGTTACGTGGCCGTTCTGGGCGTCAAGGCGATGCCGGCTCTTCACGTTTTTACTTATCCCTTGATGACGCGCTGATGCGGATCTTTGCTTCTGAAAAAATGGGTAATATGATGAAGCGTTTAGGCATGGAAAAAGGCGAGGCGATTGAACATCCTTGGGTGACTCGCGCCATAGAGAATGCTCAACGTAAAGTGGAAGGTCGTAACTTCGATATCCGTAAGCAACTACTAGAATATGATGATGTGGCTAATGACCAACGTAAAGTCATTTATGAACAGCGTAATGAATTGTTAGATGAAGGTGACATTGGTGAAACGATCTCAGCTATCCGTTCTGATGTCATTGATGATGTAATTAGTCAGTATATCCCACCACAATCTCTTGAAGAAATGTGGGATGTTGCGAGTCTTGAAGATCGTTTAAAAGGTGATTATCACGTTGAGTTACCATTACAACAATGGCTAGATGAAGACGACAAGTTATTTGAAGAAAAATTACGTGAAAAAATTCATAACGCGATTAACGCTGCTTATCAAGCAAAAGTCGATGTTGTCGGCGAAGATGTGATCCGCCAATTTGAAAAAGCCGTGATGTTACAATCCTTGGATAACCATTGGAAAGAGCACCTTGCTGCGATGGATTATTTACGCCAAGGGATTCATTTACGTGGCTACGCACAAAAAAATCCGAAACAAGAATATAAGCGTGAATCATTTGAGCTGTTTTCAGATATGCTCGAAAACCTAAAGATTGAAGTCATTAGCTTATTAAGTAAAGTACAAGTAAAAGCGGAATCAGATGTTGAAGAAGTCGAACGTCAGCGTCAAGAAGCCGCTTCACAACCCACGGTCACCAATCATGAAGAGCCACAAAGCTCCGTTCAGATTGGCCATCGTCAAGGCCCTAAAGTAGGGCGTAATGATGCATGTCCGTGTGGTTCGGGTAAAAAATACAAGCAGTGTCACGGTAAACTATAGTTAATATTATGTCGGTAAAACACATTCATGTTGCGGTTGGTGTGGTCCTTGACTCTCCAGTTAAGTCTGCCCAGCCTCAGCAAGTATACCTGACACGTCGAGCTACCGATGTCCACCAAGGGGGTAAATGGGAGTTCCCTGGCGGTAAGGTAGAAAGCGATGAATCTACTTTTTTAGCTTTGCAACGTGAGCTAAACGAAGAAATAGGCATAGCCGTCAATACTAGCGACCACTTCATGGACATTCGTCATGATTATGGGGATAAGCAAGTGTGGTTAGATATACATGTGGTGACTGATTTCACTGGCACACCACATGGTAAAGAAGGGCAGTTAGGTCAATGGTTCGCATTGACGCAAATCGTAACGTTAGATTTCCCTGCTGCAAATCAACCTATCATTGATAAGTTGTTAACCCAGTTTACCACTTAAATTTGAGTGCACTAGCAAAGGCGACTTTGCTGTTTTTATATGCAGCTTCATTGATGAAATGCGGATATATAGCTTGCTCACCAGTCAATAACACTTCAGTACCATCAAACATTCTAAAAATGGGATCACCGATTTTGACTTTCTCATAATCACGATCTAGCATGTTTTCATGAACCAATCCTGCTACTTCATTTGTTTCATCGAGTGGAAACTTGACCACATCAAGCAAGCGATATGCAGTAAATTCAGGGATCTCTGGTAGTGTATTTTGATTATATAAATCACAATAGGTCAAAATGTGATCTAGCATCTCTTCACATGCTAACAAGATATCCATCCGAGATACGCCTTGAGGTTGAGCGCCTAATTCGAGCATTATCCCATGCTGACCAATCGTACATAGATAAGGGTGCTCTAGATAAGCGATCTCATCCTCCAATAGAATATTTGCACTAGGCATATGAGCCTTTAAATACCCGGCCATGTTACGGTAGAAAGGCGAATCTTCGAGAAGGATCAGTGTAGCCCCCATCGCCGATGTAGTATTATGAATATCGATGACTAAATCAGTTTTCGAATCTTGCTTAGGGCCGAATTGTTGATTGAGCAGCTTAGCAATGTTTAGCTCACCTAACGTAGTATCTGACGATGCCAAATTTTCTAAACTAAATTGCCGATTTAAGTCGACATCAATAAAGCGGGTATTCTGTTCAACAGCAGCGGGGTTGGCAATGACATATGTAAAGTGAAAGGGTTCAAAAACTGGATTTTCGTGTCTTTTTTTAAGTGATTGTATGATATGTACACCGGTAAGTTCGTTACCGTGTGTGCCACCGATAATAGCGATGGATTTAATTGATGACATAAGTGTGTCGCTTATTTAAAAAATGAGTCAGATTGTTGCGCGAGAAGTGCTTCTATATCTTCTATGTCAGGTAATTCAGATGGCTGAGCATTGCTATTTGCACCACACGGAATCGCTTTTACTTCATCAGCCCACTCACCTAAGTCAATCAGTTGGCATTGTTTCGAGCAAAAGGGACGATGTTCAGAGGCTGCACTCCAGACGACGGTTACTTTACAATTTGGGCATGCAACTTCCATTTAACAACTCGCCATTAAAAAGGTCACTGCTTCATCGACAGTTGCACTGTCATTATCTTGTTGTGTAAATTTCA
Organism: Glaciecola sp.; assembly: GCA_029251505.1. Lineage (GTDB taxonomy): Bacteria > Pseudomonadota > Gammaproteobacteria > Enterobacterales > Alteromonadaceae > Opacimonas. The sequence goes on from JAQXDG010000143.1 coordinate 5,178, forward strand.
TAAAACGTACGGCATAACGGTATTTGTTACCACTGAGTGTAGGATAAAACTGTGTGTTTTTTGCTGTTTCTACCCGTATAAGTTCGACTTTATTATCAGCAATCCCTTGATAAAAACCATTTGGAACGGATATTTCGTTCAATTCACTACGCCCTCGAATAAATTGCATTGTGGTTGCAACGGCATCTTTTAAAACGGCTAATGGTGCTAGCCATTGATTGAAGTTTAATTCTTTGGTGTCTTTGTCTAAATAAAGCCAAAAATGTAATTTGGGTAAATCAAAACTACAAGTCGCACCCGGTATTGAAAAACGTTGTCGTATAGCGGTCAAGAATCGATCAGATTTTAATTCTTGGCCAACACGCTTGGAATCTTTAAGTTTCATGACGATGGTATTAACGAGTTCAAGTTGACCTTCGATAAGTTTTACATCGATATGTGGATGAGTCATCCATGCTGTTAAGGCGCTTTTGTAACTCGCTAAATCACGTAACAATTCAGTTCGCAAATCGATGCGTTCGATGAGTTCTAGTAAGGTAAAATAATCACGGAAAAATTGGATTTCAGTATGTTGTTCGCAGATTTTATCTGGCTGGCTTAGTGCCGTAAAAAGGTGTTCAACGCGCAAGTAATTTCGCACTTTTTCATTGAGTGGAAATTCGTAAACTACTGGCGTCATGTTTTACTCCTAATATCGTAGTATGCAATATTGTATAAATCCAGTTAATTTTCAAGCGTAATTTTTGATTTTCCGACATTTTTTGTCAATTTTGTATAAAAATGATGTAATTTTCTTACTTGAATCAAGCTTTGGGAAATATCTCCAGAATTATCAATAATATCATCAGCTTTGTCCAGTCGGCTAGGGCGATCAATTTGGGCTGCAATAATGGCGTTTATCGTGGCAATGTCACTATTGTCTCGACTACTCACACGCGCGAGTTGAGTTGCTTCATTGACATCGACAACTAATACCCTATCACACAATTCATCGAGGTTGTTTTCAAGCAATAATGGCACGGATAAAATCGTATAGTGGGACTGTGAAGCTTCTAGTTGACGTTCCATTTCGGTGCGAATTAACGGATGTAATAGTGCGTTTAGCCACTGTGTCTGTGTTGGTTCTGCAAAGATTATTTTTCGCAGTTTAGCACGGTCTAAACTGCCATCTGCCGCGATTATGTCGTGGCCAAAACGAGTGACTATTGCTGCTAGACCTGGGCTATTTGGCGCGACCACATCGCGGGCAATAATATCAGCATCGACAATGGTGATACCTAAGCGGGCAAATTCATCACTAATTGTACTTTTGCCGCAGCCAATACCACCCGTTAAGCCTATGATTATCCCACTCATTAGCTTAATACCCATGTTAAGTAATAAGATTGGATCAGATCGCCATACAGGATCGTTAACCATCCCGCTATCCCTAAAAATGGACCAAAGGGCAGTGCTTTATTTGGAATATCCCCGGCATTTGACACGATGTCTTTATTTGCCTGGGTGGTTTGGGAAGACTGAATGCCGTTGGTGTGCTTACTGATAGTTGGTAGCAGTAGTCCAAGCACTAGCCCGACGACTGAAGAAAGTAATATGATGATTAATAAATGTTGCCAGCCAACGAAAGCACCGAGTGCTGCGAGTAGTTTGAAATCACCATAACCCATGCCCTCTTTGCCGGTTAAAAGCTTGAAACCCCAATAAATAGCCCACAATATCCCATAGCCAAAAACAACACCCAACAAAGCATCGGGAAGCGTCACAAAAACATTATTCATGGCGGCTATTAATCCTAGCCATAAGAGACCTAACGTCAGGTCATCAGGTAACAGCATATGATCAATATCAATCATAATCATGCTGATCAATAAAAAGCTGGCGAAGATCAACACTAACGTTTGCAGTGTGACGCCAAAATGTAA
>JAQXDG010000157.1 GCA_029251505.1 Glaciecola sp.
GGTATTAGCCGTGTTGTTTATGATATTTCGGGCAAACCACCAGCAACGATTGAGTGGGAGTGACCAGATCTAAAAAATACGTTTAAAATCAATAGGTTATAAATTATTAAACTGTTTCACACTTTTGTAACCTGTTGTTTTTATTGCGTTTTTAAATCCCACTTTCACAGTTTGTTTCACAAACTTGTGTCTATTGAAAATCATAAGTGACAAACATCACTTTGATAATTTCGGCAAAACTTTTATTGATTTTGATCGAAGAAGTCAAAAACCTCTGCAATCATTTCTGGATTGTGAGTTATGGTTCTAAAATGTCGACCGCCTTTTATTTCTTGATAGACCACATCCATATTAAGCTGCTTCATTTCTTCAACCAAGCGTCGTACTTTTCTGACAGGAACAAGACGATCTTTATCACCGGTAACTACATATACAGGTAGATTCTTTAAACCATCTAAGCTTGAATATTTCCCACTAAATGATGGTGCTAAGCAAGCTAAGCCAGTCCATATTTGAGGATAGGTTGCAGCTAAATGTAATGCCCCTCCACCGCCCATAGAATGACCAAGCAAGAAAATACGTTGAGGATCAATCGAGAGGTCTTTTTTCACAATTTCTAACACGTTCATGACATCCATCTCGCTTAACTCACCAAGGTTTTCTGGATCATCTGCTTTTCCAAACGCAATACCGTCTTTGCCCTTTCCACGACTGCCATACCAGCCACGTTCGTTGTATCCATAGGGGGCAGCTATAATGTAGCCACGCTTTTCTGCCTCGGGGATAATACCTTTGTAGTTAATGATTTGATTAGGATTACTGCGAAGCCCATGCAGAAGTATAATTAGTGGGTAACTCTGAGATTCATCATAAGAATTAGGTATGTATAGAGTATAACTTTGATCCTTGTTGGCTTGTTCAAAGAAGTAACTGTGGTTTAAAACTTCACCTAAGTCGTACTTATTAGCTGCTACGATTGTTTTGGGGTTTTGATTTACATCAAATTTTGCCAGTGGTTTGGAACTGCAACCTACTAATAAAATTGCCAGTGTTATTGCCAGTGTTATTGCCAGTATTTGACGCATTTCTGTTCTCCAAATTAACCCTATGCTCAATTGTAATGTTACCAGATTTTTTTTGGGATGTTTATGATAGTTTGAAATTCCATAGATTATGATATTCTTTAGTTACACGGTGTGAAACTACCGGCGGGTTTTGAACGGTTTTGATTGATTTTGTCGGGTGAAGGCAAAGGTTCGACTTTCACACTTGTTTCACACTTTTTAAAATATCAATATAATCAATGGGTTACGATCAGGATGTCATTGAGTGGGAATAGTCGATAACATAGACTGCTGTTATTAAAAATAAGCAATGGCCCTGTCATACTTAGCTGAGACTTCAACGTAGAGCTAAAAGTCGATAGGGCTTTTTTTTACCTGTAAGGTAATCATAACACCTGTTTTGTAAGCGCTTTCATAGTGTGACTTTTTACTTTATAATATTGTTAAATTTATATTATAAAAAGTCACATTATGCCTTGTAAACAGTCCCTGAAACACCTTGTTATCGTAGTCAGTTTATTTTCGATATTGGGGTGTGGCGGCAATAGTGCCCCTGTATCGTCTTCTGTCGCGTCAAATAACACGCCATCGACAACACCCTCAACGACAACTCCTGCGGCAACGCCGAGTCTAACGAGTTTTGCATTTTTAACTACCCAAAACTCTCAACTTGCTAATGATGTTAATTTGCAAATTAGTGGCGAGCGGATAACAGGACGTTCAACGAACAATGCTAGCGTCAAGGAATTAGTGGCTAAGTTTACAGTAACGAATGCACAAGTTTATGTCGGAGAAACGTTACAAGAGTCTGGTGTAACGGTCAATGATTTTACCGCCCCGGTAGCCTATAAAGTGATGGGCAGTGATGGTTCAGAATTAAACTTCACGGTTGATTTGATGCAGTTTACGGGCTTACCTATTATCTATCTCAACACCGAAAATAACGTTGAAATTGTCTCTAAAGATGATTATATGAATGGCAATATTCGCGTTGTCGGTGGACGTAATTTTCCATCTCTAGAACTGATGGACATGAAGATCCGGGGGCGAGGCAACTCAACGTGGGAACATCCCAAAAAACCCTATCAAATGAAACTCGATAGTAAACAAGCATTTTTGGGTATGGCTGAGGATAAAAAATGGTTATTCTTAGCTGAATATTCAGACAAAACCCTGTTACGTAACCGCATGGCATTTGAGCTCGGCTATTTAAGTTCGTTAGCGTGGACACCAGATAGTGAGTTTGCTGAAGTGTATCTAAATGGCTTATATAACGGTACCTATCATATTTCGCAAAAGGTAGAAAACGATGGGGATAGAGTAGATCTCGGTGACACAGGTTTTTTATTGGAAATTGATCAACCTGAACGCTTAGACCAAGATGATGTGTCATTTAATACGGATAGATATTTAGTCAACATTAAAGAGCCTGAACTAGTCAAAAATGATGCGCAATATCAGTATATTTCTCGTTACATTAATGAGTTTGAAGATGCATTGTTTAGTGCTAACTTTGCTAACCCAACTACCGGCTACGCAGCCTATATAAATATAGACAGTTTTGTTGATTGGTTTTTGATTAACGAGATAGTTAAAAATGTCGATGCGCAGTGGTGGTCGAGTATCTTTTTTCATGTCATCCCTGGAGAAAAGATCAACATGGGTCCTTTGTGGGATTTTGATTTATCTTTTGGCAACGTCGATTATGCTGATAGCCAATATGCGCAAGGCTGGTGGGTTAGAGACAATAAATGGATAGAACGTTTGTTAGATGATCCGGCGTTTGTTCAGCGCGTCAAAACACGCTTCGCATACTTTAAATCCAAGCAAACACATATACTCAATCAAATTGATGATTATGCCGCCTACTTACAATATGCCCAAGCTGAAAATGATGATAAATGGCAGACGTTCGGTGAATATGTATGGCCTAATCCTGTGTTTTTCGACACACATCAAGAAGAAGTCAATTATCTTAAAACTTGGTTTAGCAATCGTATGACTTGGCTTGATGGGGCGATACAAACCTTATAAAAAGCGTAATTGCACCCCTAGACTAAAGCGTGATTGGTGGCTGTTATAATCAATTAATGAATCACCGTAACCGTTAAAGTATTGTAATAACAAATCATAGCGTTGGTTCAAGGGGTAGGTGAGGTTTATCTGCACACTGCCTCGGTTTTGTGAGCGACTAAGGTTGTTGCGAATGCGCGTAAACATTTCTATATCGTTTATTTGAAATGCATAGCCCAGTTCGACACGACCAATAAAATCATTAATATCAGGATTATCATCGCCGGTGGGGTCCTCGATTGACGTTTTGATATCTTCAGGAAAACGCCACCAAGAACGCACATAGTAAGCCGAGTCAGCATCACTAAATAACGCAGTAAAGATAACACGATTCCAACTACGTGAGCGTAACCCACTCTGCCCATTCGACTGATGGTTAATCCCAATCTGCAAAGCATTAAAGCGGTACTTTAATAAGCTCAAATCGGCTTGCCATTGATAAAAAACTTCTGGTTCGTAATTGGTTTCTCGAAAAGGTTTGGACACTTTATCATTATACACTTGCCAAAAAGAACGCGCCGTAAAGCCAAAGTAGAGGCCAGATAGCGCCTCTTGTTCTTCATCTATTTCTAAATAAATAGGGATTTTAGTACTGATTTGAAAAACTGCTTCGACCTTATCAATGTTCTCATTAGTCAAATCTTGTTGAGACGTTGGATTAGGGTTGGATACGTAAGAAATCGGCAACAAATAATTGGTATTGTGCTGGGCAAGACTAAAAGGATTAAGGTTGATTTGTTGATCGGCTAGGCTACGTTTATCTAATATAGAAACAGCTTGTTTGCTTTTTTTGTTGGCTTTTAGCTCAGCCGTAAGCTCGGTAAGCTGTAACTTAGCTTGTGCAATCCGTTGTTCGATGGTTAAAGAAGGAGAGTCCGTTTCCTGAGCCAAATTAACAAAGCTTATACCAAGCAGTATCATACCGCTCAGTATCGCTTTTAACGTTCTTTCATATAGATACGGCATAACTAACTTACCTTCCTTGGATAATTAATGCTGATGTGATGGCGGAGTGTTATAAACTCCCAATAAATTCACTTAAATCAGCAATGTCGACTAGGCGCTTTTCACCTGTACGACGGTTTTTATATTCAACTTGCTGGTTATCTAAATTACGCTCACCAATAACAATGCTATGTGGCATACCCATTAACTCCATATCAGCAAACATAACGCCAGGGCGTTCTTTTCTGTCATCAAATAACACTTCAACACCTAACGCTAAGCATTCGTCGTATAGTTTTTCTGCGACCTCTTTGATGCGGTGAGATTTATGCATGTTCATAGGAATAATCGCAATGCTAAATGGCGCGATGGCGTCAGGCCATTTGATCCCATATTTATCATGGTTTTGCTCAATCGCTGCCGCCATAATACGCGAGACTCCGATACCATAACAACCCATGGTTAAGGTTTGGTGTTTACCGGTTTCAGTTAACACACCACAGTTCATGGCTTTAGAATATTTGTTGCCGAGTTGGAAAATGTGACCCACTTCGATGCCGCGTTTTATTTCTAATGTACCTTGACCGCAAGGTGATGGGTCGCCAGCTTGGACATTGCGTAAATCGAACACATCATATTCAGGAACATCACGTTCCCAGTTAGTACCTGTGTAGTGTACATCATCGGTATTCGCACCACAGACAAAATCAGCCATTGCAGCTGCACTTCTATCCACAATGATAGGTAAACTTAAGCCAACTGGGCCAATGGAACCAACACCACAACCTACGGCTGCTTCGACTTGTTCTTCGGTTGCCATAGCAAATGGCATAGCAATTAATGGATGCTTTTCTGCTTTGAGTTCATTGAGCTCATGATCACCACGTAACACCACGGCAACTAAACCTTGTGAGCCATCTTCAGCGACAGTACCTAGTACAATTAAGGTTTTAACTGACGTGTTTTCAGGGACGTTTAAACACTCACTGACTTGAGTGATGGTTTTTGCATTTGGGGTATCAACTTTTGTTAATGCTTGGCTTCCTGTACCTTGTGATTCAGGTGCAATCGCTTCGGCCATTTCAACGTTGGCGGCATAGTCAGAACCATTTGAAAAGGCAATGTCATCTTCGCCAGAATCAGCTAAAACGTGAAATTCATGTGAGCCACTGCCACCAATGGATCCGTTATCAGCAATCACCGGGCGGTATTCTAAACCAATGCGTTCAAACACATTGCAATAGGCTTGGAACATTTTGTCATAGGTGCTTTGCAAACAATCTTGATCCAAGTGAAACGAATAGGCATCTTTCATTAAGAATTCACGGCCACGCATGATCCCAAAACGAGGGCGAACTTCATCTCGAAACTTAGTTTGAATTTGATATAAGTTAAGTGGCAGTTGTTTGTAGCTTGATACTTCATTTCGCACTAGTGCAGTGACAACTTCTTCATGCGTTGGACCTAATACAAAATCACGATTGTGACGGTCTTTGATCCGTAACAGTTCTGGACCATACTCTTCCCAACGACCTGATTCTTCCCATAAGTCGGCAGGTTGGACAACCGGCATTTGAATTTCGATGGCACCGGCTTTATTCATTTCTTCGCGAACGATGTTGGCCACTTTATTGAGCACACGTAAACCTGTTGGCAGGTAGTTATACATCCCTGCTGCGACTTTGCGGATCATACCCGAACGGAGCATAAGTTGGTGTGAAGCGACTTCAGCTTCGGCTGGCGTTTCTTTTTGCGTCGATAATAAATATTGGCTGGTGCGCATAGCGGCTAATTCCTTAAAAATGTTGCGCGTATTCTACCATAAGATCTTCAGGACAGAAGCCCTAAGCAATGCAATTATCAATTAATTGTCATGACCTTAGCTTTACCATTATCCTCAACGATAAATCCGATCTCAAAATCGTATAAGCGTAACTGATAAATTTTATCAGGATGCAGTGCTTGGTACTCTGGACGTTGATGGTATGCAGGACGAGGATCGAGGCTGATCACCTGTGTCATCAGGGCTAACATTTCCTCAGTTTGTGCTGGAAGGTCTGGAGAGAATGTCACTGAAAGTGTCGCTTGAGGTTGTTCCTTGGCATACCCGCTGACAGCATTGGGCTGACTATCGGCATAAGCCACATAAGGTTTGATATCGAGTACTGGTGTGCCCGATAAACAATCCACACCGCTGATATGCAAGCGTGTTTGACCTAATACACGCTCAATTTTGACAAATTTCACCAGAGACAAACCAATGTTATTCGGTCGAAAACTACTGCGCGAAGCAAATACGCCCATTTTGTCATTGCCACCTAGACGAGGCGGTCGGATCAATGGACTATATGATTGGGTTTGTTCAATACTTTGATGAAACTGAAACACGATCCACAAATGGGAAAAGGCATCGATTCCGCGAAACCCATTCAGATCATCATATGGAGGTGTTAGGGTAATGTACCCTGGAATATCAGTCAGACCTGCGGATTGACGCGGGATCCCAAATTTTTGTGAAAAAGGGGAGTGGAGTGAGCCAATCGGCGTTAATTCAACGCTCATCTGGTAGCTGTGCGCGTGCTTGGGTTAAAATTTGTTCAAAAAACGCTTTACCTAGGCGCTGTGCTCGCGCCACATTATCTTCAGGGATAGTATGTGCATTGGGCATGTTATCCAATACTTGGCTTAAGCTATCTTCACGTAGTATATGATAAATAGGCAACGGCGAACGATTGGTATAATGGCTCGGTGATGAAGCCGCTTCACCTTCAAATTGATAATCAGGATGAAAACTCGCGATTTGAAATATACCTTCAAACCCTTTATTTTCAATAGATTGCTCCAATAACATCAAGCCATCAAGGTAATCATAAAAATCTAAACTATCCCAATCCACAATAAATAGGGTCGTATCCACATTATGGTGTGTATTTAAAAAATGTAGCTGTTGCGTAAAATCTTGTTGAATATTCGCCCAATCCTGCGAGGCATTAACATGATAGCGAATCGCATCTTGAGTAAAGGGCTTTTGTGCGAAAGGGCAAAAGTTTTGCCCAATCACCATTTCCGCTAACCAATGCTGGGTGGCTTTAATTATCGCATCAGACATAATTTAAGAGTGCGCCTTAACATATGCTTCTAGTGTATTTTCAATGAGACTCGCAACTGTCATAGGGCCAACTCCTCCTGGAACAGGTGTGATCCAACCGGCTTTTTCGGCAGCTTTATCAAATTCAACATCACCCACTAACGAGCCGTCACCTAAACGGTTAATGCCCACATCAATGACAATTGCATTTTGCTTGATCCACTCACCAGGAATAAAGTTTGGTTTGCCCACTGCAACCACTAACAAATCAGCACGTTCGACGTGGCTTTTTAAGTCTTGGGTAAATTTATGACAAGTCGTTACGGTACAACCGGCAAGTAATAGCTCCAACCCCATCGGGCGACCGACAATATTAGATGCACCGACGATAACTGCGTCCAAGCCTTTGACATTGCGTTTGGTGGATTCAATCATAGTCATTATACCCTTAGGTGTACAAGGGCGGATGGCTGGAATGCGCTGCGCTAATCGACCAATATTATATGGATGAAAACCATCGACATCTTTATGCGGGTTAATGCGTTCTAAGATCAACTCAGAGTTTAATCCAGCGGGTAAGGGTAATTGCACCAAAATACCATCAATGGTGTTATCCGCATTTAAGGTATCTATTAATTCAAGAAGTTCTTCTTGACCCGTTGTTGCAGGTAAATCGTAGCTTTTTGATACAAATCCGACTTCATCACAAGCCTTACGTTTATTATTTACATAGACTTGAGATGCCGGGTCACTACCGACTAAAACAACGGCTAAACCCGGTGCGCGCTTTTTGGCTGCGACTGCGCCAGTAACGTATTCAGCGACATCTTTACGGACATTTTTTGCGATGAGTTTGCCATCAATTAGGTGAGCTTGCATGAAAAACCTTGAGTGAAATGAACATTTAGTGTGTATATTGTTTCACATGTAGGATAATTTGCCAAAAAATAAATTGACCTTAATGAGTCTAATCGGTAATATGCGCGTCCTTAGTCGGTGAGTGGCGCAGCTTGGTAGCGCACTTGGTTTGGGTCCAAGGGGTCGTAGGTTCGAATCCTATCTCACCGACCATTAATTCCCAGAGATTCCTAAGGTTCCTTAGCTCAGCTGGATAGAGCAACGCCCTTCTAAGGCGTGGGTCGAAGGTTCGAATCCTTCAGGGACCGCATTCTCTTCTTAGATATTATTAACTTCTTGTTTACGTCTTCATTTCTTTGTGTCCATTAATTTAACGAATGGTTCGGCAATTTCACAAAGCTTCATGGGCTTAGCGGGAGATACTGTTAGTATGTCTTGTAATTATGCAGCCCGCGATTATATTCCCTTCACTGATCCGGCTTTTTCAATTTTAATTGCACCCGATGGCACCGCTATGGTGGATGTGTTGGCAAGTACTACTGGGCCTGGTTTGGTGACGGGATCTGATGGTATTTCTGGGGTTTTTACCTTTACCGTAACTAACTCTGGTGATCAGGTTCTCAATGCTACTTTATTTATTGATGATGGCGCTGGGGAGTGTAATCCATCTTGTAATGAACTTGGTTCTTCTGAAAATCCATTATTACCACAGGAAGATGACACACCTGGCACGTTTGATTTTTCATTTATAGTCACTGAACCTGCGACACCTATTTTTATCGATCCAATTATAGCGATTGGGTATGACTATATTGTGTCTAGTGGACCGAATATTGCCAGTGTAATATTACCTAATATTGGTGATGGAGAATATGATATTTTTGGTTGGGATGGCGCTGACTTTACCACTTTCCTAGGTGATGCATTTGCGGGTATTGCATTTGATTTTGGAAGCCTTGGTGTCGATCAATTTAGGGTCTTAGGTATCGAAACTGCGGCTATGCTAGATCCGCTTGATAATATAGCTCCGTCATGAATTGAACCGGGTAGTTCTAGCGAACAATGACTGCCTATTCCTCCTGGAAAGGAAAACTGTTTGAACAACCGTTGCATGCCTTGTAAATCTTGAGCGACATCCGGATATATTTCCGTATAAGTGCCTTCTAGGTATACCGGGGCTATGACACCTGGAGCGCCATGCCCAGGACCGGCCAAAAATATTGCGTTCAAATCATATTTATTGATCAGTCGATTCATATGTATATACATAAAAGATAAGCTTGGGCTTGCTCCCCAATGCCCTAGTAGACGATTTTTAATATGGTGATCTGCAAGTGGCGTGTTTAATAAAGGATTATCTTGTAAATAAATCATCCCTGCTGCTAGATAATTACACGCGCGCCAATAAGCATTAAGTAACGTGAATTCTTGCTCTGACATCTTGCCTGTAAGCGTAGTTGAATGTTCTGTATTTCTTTGCATGTAATTTCCCTGTCAAATAGACTTCAAGCAGCTTCATTAATGATGACTGATAAATTAATGTATAGTTCGAGACACCCGTTTGTGCAACAAATACGGGTAAATGGATCGAGGATAAAGACAGTTTTACCTGTGCCTTAGTCTAGAAACATTAGCGTAAACTTGCGCTTGCTAATACACCTACTGTATTCATTTTAAATTAACGAGTGCAATATGGGATTATTTCGACAACAAGCGATGGATACACAGCGACCCAGTGTCATTGGAGAGTTAATTATTCCACCTAGTCAATGGATAGGGCGAACTGTTGTTGGTGCATTACTATGTTTTGTCATGGTGAGTGCATGGACGTTAACTAGACAATATCAACAAACGCATGCTGTCAGGGGGATAACACAATATACCCAAGGTGAGTATGCAATTGTCAATCAACACTTAGGTGAAGTCACCGACATTTATGTGCAACCGAATGAGGTCGTGGAACAAGGACAAGCGTTGTTTAGTTTGAGTCATATCGCGAGTGCACGGTTCTCGAAGACCGATTTGGATGCGCAGGTATTACAATATCAAGCGCTGCATCATCAACTTGAAAATAAACAAAAAGAGTTACAAAACGCTTTTGCTGCAGAAGCACATTTTGTCTATACCAGTCGTAGCAATACACAGCAATTAATTGATAATCTGAGTGAACAAGCACAAATTTTCACTCCAGAGTTGGCATCCTTACAAACGCAGTTTGAGAAAATGACTCACCTGATGAAGCAAAAGGTAGTGACGAATCCTCAGTGGATCCAAGCAGGTAGTCAGTTGAGCGCCGCAAAAGCCAATATGCTGCGATTTGATCAAGAAAAAATACAGCAGCAATCACAACTCGCTTTATACACGCAGCAACTCGCGTTGATACGTTTAAAATATGCTGCGCAGCAAGATTCATTACAAGCGCAAATCACACAAAATACCGCGCAGTTGCAAGCGCTAGCACATCAGCGTTCATCCACTATTTATGCACCCAATGCTGGGATTATTACAAGGTTTACATTACAAACAGGGCAAACACTGGCAGCTCAAGAACAGATTGCAATGTTGGTGCCTAAATCTGGACAATTAGTGGGCACATTGCATATACCGAATTATGCATCGGGTAAAATTTACTTAGGGCAAACCGTGCATCTGCAAATGAATGCCTACCCATACAAACTCTATGGCATGGTAGAAACCAACATAATGCATATTGATACTGCAAGTATCCTATCTTCGAATGAAAACACATATCAACAAAATACTTTAAGTACCCAAGTCACCTTACCTAAACGGGGGGAACAGCAATCGGCACAACCGAGTATTGAATTGCGCAGCGGTATGACATTTACAGCGCATATCGTGACGCAGACGATGCCGTTATGGCAAAAAATATGGATTGGGATCTCCGGCAACACGGAGAACTATCATGGTTAACCGTCTTGCGTTTGCATGGGGTAAAAAGACACCACTGATCCACCAACAACAAAATACAGAGTGTGGGCCTGCTTGCATCGCGATGGTGTGTTCATATCATGGCTTACAACTCGACATGGTGAGTATTAGGCAGCAATGTTTATTGCATAATTTAAGCTTACAAGGAATGAATTTACTGCAGCTGAATCAATTGGCTGCACTGAATAAGTTGACACCGAGGGCGGTACAGTGCGAAGTGGAGGAGCTAGCGCAACTCCCATTACCCTGTGTGTTACATTGGGACATGCAGCACTTTGTGGTGTTAACCAAATTGTCAGGACGAGGCAAAAAAGTGGTATTCCAGATTAATGATCCTGCTGGAGGTACTCGTCAGCTTACCCCTATACAGCTTTCAAAGCATTTTACGGGGATCGCACTAACATTGACACCCAGCATTGATTTTGTGAGAGATAACGTGACACAACCCGTCAGGATCAGGGATCTATGGCAACGAGCACCTGGCTTGATGGGCGCATTGTGGCAACTAGGCGCATTAAGTTTAGTACTGCAACTGTTAGCGTTAACCACACCCTATTACATGCAATGGATCATGGATGAAGTGTTACTCACCTATGATGTACAGCTATTACTGGTGTTGGCGATAGGCTTTAGTGGCGTACTATTGTTTTCTACCTTAATCGGCATGTTACGCAGTTGGTTAGTCGTTCGGTGTGCAAACTTTTTGGCATTGAGTTTAGGCAGCGGTGTGCTGCGGCATTTGTTACGCCTCCCTCATGACTTTTTTGTCCAACGACATTTGGGAGATATCGCGTCTCGGTTTGATTCGGTACACGCGATAAATGAGCGCATCAGTTCCGGTATTACTGAGACTGCTATTGACGGGGTGATGGCATTAAGCATTTTGATCGTGATGTGTTTTTACGGCTGGGAATTAACGTTCACGGTCTTAGGATTTATGTGTGTCTATGGCATAGTGCGTTGGCTATTTTATCAACCATTACAAACCGCAACACATGCACAATTAGAGACTAAGGCAAAAGCCGATAGTGTATTTTTGGAAAGCGTACGCACTAATCAAACCTTAACGTTATTTAACCAAACGGATGCAAGGCACCAACAATGGCAGCACAAATATGTTGATTCATTAAATACAGGGATCGTGTTGAGCCGGTGGAATATCAGTTTTGAAGCAGTCAATAAACTGTTATTTGGTATTGAAAATATCATTGTCATTGTGCTTGCGACTCATATGGTAATGGCACAAACCATCACTCTGGGCATGCTGATTGCTTTTATTGCCTATAAAAATATGTTTACCGGGCGGATCGCTAGTTTAATTGAACATTTAATTCTATTTAAAATGTTGGGTATGCACATGCAGCGTTTAAGCGATATTACCCATACGCCTATTCAGCCAAATTTGGAGGCTAAACGTGCCTTGGTTATGACACAACAAACAGGGAGTGGGGCAGCATTAACACTTGATAATGTCACGTTTCACTATCCCGGCTCAAGCCTAAATATTTTAGATAACGTTAATTTACACATTAATGCTGGTGATAGCCTGGTGCTATCCGGACCATCCGGTGGCGGAAAAACCACATTATTAAAAATTATGCTTGGATTATTAACGCCTACTTCCGGGCAAATTAAATATAACGGCGTGGATATTACGGACCTAGGTCTTATTGCTTATCGCAAGCAAATTTCGACAGTTATGCAAGATGATGTACTGTTAGCGGGAACAGTATTGGATAATATCACTTTTTTTGCAGAAAATATCGATACAGAACGTGTACAAAACGTGATCAAGCAGTGTCAGTTACAAACAGCAATCGCCCAATTACCTATGGGGTTACAGAGTTTAGTCGGCGAATTAGGTGCACAATTATCTGGTGGGCAAATTCAGCGTATTTTATTAGCACGGGCGTTATATCAACAGCCACAAATATTGTTTTTAGATGAGGCGACAAGTGCATTGGATCAACCTAATGAAGCGCTAATCGTTCAATCATTAGCAGAACTCAGCATCACTAAAATTCATATTGCTCACCGCCAAGAAACCATAGCGCATGCACAGTTACATTATGAAATATCGATGGACGGATTACATTTAATGAATAAAACCTAATATTTGTTGCAAATACCCCTTGACACTTTTTGCTACTCGTCTTACTATGCGCACCGCTTTCAACGGCGAAGAAGAACACTGTGGTGGGCGTAGCTCAGCTGGTAGAGCTCCGGATTGTGATTCCGGCGGTCGTGGGTTCAAACCCCATCGTCCACCCCAATTCAGTTTTTGTTGCACATGTTCATCAAGTTTCACGGGCAGCAAGGGCATTATTTCTCCCTCAAGACGACAAAGACCTCAGAGAAGATAGATACCCCAAAA